>DAOPJF010000097.1:0-8222 GCA_035399525.1 Candidatus Krumholzibacteriia bacterium
CGGCGACCTCTTCGCCTTCCCCAACGCGACGCCGGCCCGCGACCTGTGGGAGGTGCGCGGCCGCGTGGTCTCGCGCCTGAACGCCACCACGCGCTTCGTGGGGCACATGTGGTTCGGCCCGGCCGAGCCCAACGGCGACAGCCAGCGCAAGATCGAGCGCTTCGGCGTCGACGGCCGCATCGCCTTCCCGCGCCTGGCCTTCGAGACCGCGGTGAAGGTGAACGACTTCGGTCCCTACGACTACCACCGCGACTACAACCTGACGTTCCCGCTGCAGCTGATGGGCGACGTCAGCTACACCCTGGGCACGCCGCGCTGGTTCGGCTACCCGCAGACGCGCCTGGGCGTGCGGGCCACCTGGCGGTCGCTGGACCGCTACTCGCCCCGCTACCTGCCTGCCGGCTACACGCCGCTGCCGGACGGCCAGCTGTTCCCCGAGGGCCTGGACAACGGCTCGGAGTGGGAGATCCGCACCTACCTGCACGTGACGCTGTAGCGGCGGCGCCGGCCTCGCAGGAAGCGGCCCGGTCCCGGGGGACCGGGCCGCTTTCGCTTGCCGGCAGGCCATCCCCTCCCTATGCTGCCCCCATCGCCCAAGACATATCGCGAATCCATATCTCGAACGGAGGGAGGCTCATCATGATGTCCCCGACCCCCGCCCGCCTGCTTGCCGGCCTCGTCGTGCTCGCCGCCGCGGCCACCGCGCCCGCCGAGACGCGCACCGTCACCCTCGTCAAGCCCGGCTACGGCTGCCTGGTCATGGTCGACCTCGGGGCGACCCTCACGGGCATCAGCGCCGTCACGGTCCGCGCCGCGGGCACCGGCGGGTGCGGCCTGTACGACTGCGAAGCCGCGCCGGACGAGGCCTGGTACGATCTCGACCTGCGCGTGGTGCTGTGCAACCTGGACTGGCGGGTCGGCACCCGGCCGGGGGTGGGATTCGACGTCACCACGTCGATGGCGCCCGCGGAGTGGAGGTCGTGCGAACCCCACCGCACCTGGCCGATGGCGGTGATGGTCGAGCCCCATGGGGTCGACGCCGTATCGTGCGCGCCGCTGCAGATGCAGTGGCCCGAGCTGGATTCGCTCCTGGTGACGGTGGTGGCCGAGGCCGTCGACGCGGCGCCGCGGGGCTGGGGCGACCTGAAGGCGACCTACGCCCTGTCCTCGCGCTAGCCGGCGGATCGCCTACTGGGCGGCGTACACCCGCACGTAGTCCACGAGCATGGTCTGCGGGAACACGGTGGTCGCGTCGGGCGAGCCCACCCAGTTGCCGCCGACCGCCAGGTTCAGCAGCAGGAAGAACGGGTGGTCGAACACCCAGCGCGTGCCCGGCGGCAGGTCGCCCGGGCCGTAGGTGCTGTACAGCTGCCCGTCGATGAACCACTGGATGCTGGTCGACGTCCACTCGATGGCGTAGACGTGGAAGGCGGTGTTCAGGCCGCCGTCGCCCAGGGTGTAGGTGCGGGTGAGGGGATTGCTGCCCGAGTAGCCCGGGCCGTGGATCGTGCCGACGAGCACCCTCGGCTCCTGGCCGCGGTACTCCATGATGTCGATCTCGCCGCAGGTGGGCCAGCCGACCGAGTCGATGTCGTTGCCCAGCATCCAGAACGCGGGCCACATGCCCTGCCCCACCGGCAGCTTGATGCGCGCCTCGAACCGCCCGCGCTCCCGCGCGAACAGGCCCTTGGTCTTGATGCGCGCCGAGGTGTAGTCGAAGCCCTCGTAGGACTGGGCCCGGGCCGTGATGGCCAGGTTGCCCAGTCCGTCGAGGGAGACGTTGGCCGGCAGGTTCGTGTCATACTCGAGCTGGTTGTTGCCCCAGCCGTTGTCGCCGTTGCCCACGTCGTAGACCCACTTGGCCGCGTCGGGCGATTGCCCGGCCGGGCCGTCGAACTCGTCCTGCCAGATCAGTCCGGTCTGCACGGCTTCCTCGTCAGCGCCGCATCCCGGGGCGGCGGTGAACGCCAGGAAGGCCACGGCCAGGAGCAGTCGCGTGTTCATGTCAGTCCTCGTCTCCGCTGGCCGCCGACAGCGGCACGTCGGGGAACAGCCGCGAATCGGCCAGGGCCGCCTTCAGGATCATGGTCGCCGCACCCACCGCCACCGCGCGCGGTCCGAGCTCGCTGGCCAGGATCTCGGCCGCGGCCACCGAGCTGATGAGGGTGCGCTTGCGCACGGTGTCGCGCAGGGGCTCCAGCAGCAGGTCGCCCAGCCGCGCGAGATCGCCGCCCAGGATGACCATGGCCGGGTTCATCACGTTCAGCAGGCCCGCCACGGCGATGCCGAGGTTCTCGGCCGCCTCGCGCACCACCAGCTGCGCCAGGGGATCGCCCGCCAGGGCCGCGTTCTCGATCTCGTGGATGGAGTGCCGCGGGCCCGCCAGCGGGCTGTCCGGGTACATGGTCGCCAGCTCGGCGGTGCGCTCGACCAGGGCCGGTCCGCCGACCATGGTGACCAGGCAGCCACGCAGGCCGCAGATGCAGGGCTTGCCGTGGGGATCGATGGCCAGGTGGCCGATCTCGCCCGCGACGCCGGTGGCGCCGCGGTAGATCTCGCCGCCGATGACGTGGCCCGAGCCGATGCCCGTAGCCACCTTGATGTAGGCCAGGTCGTCGGTGCCGAAGCCCACGCCCCACCAGTGCTCGGCCAGGGCGCCCAGGTTCGCGTCGTTGTCGATCATCAGCGGCGCGCCCAGCTCGTCGCTGAGCTCGTCGAGGCCGAGGCGGCCCTGCCAGGCGGGCAGCACGACGGGCGACAGGCGGTCGGGATGCGACGGATCGACGGGGCTGGGCACCGCCACGCCGATGCCCACGAGCGGGCGGTCGGCGGCGGCCGGGTCGTCCAGGCACTGGCGGCACAGTTCGCCGATCACCCGGCGCGTGCCCGCCGGATCGGTGCGCACGGCGTGCTCGCACGAGGCCGTGGCCAGCACGTGGCCCCGCAGGTCGGTGGCCACGACCACGACGTGGGCCGCGCCCATCTCGATGCCCAGGATGACGCAGGCGTCGTCCCGGAACTCGAGCACGATGGGACGCCGGCCGCCGCGCGACGGCCCCTCGCCCACCTCGGCCACCAGTCCCATGGGCAGGATCTCGCCGACGATCTCCGAAGCCGTCGACCGGGACAGGCCCGCCTGGCGCGCGATGTCGGCGCGCGAGATCCGGCGTTCCTGCCAGATCAGCCGCAGCACCGCGTCGGCCAGGGGCCGCGGCCGGTCCGGGTCGGTCCTCCGGACGCCTTTCCAGATCATGTCGTCGCTGTACACCGGGCCGTCCTCTCGTCGTGGGCCGCCACGGCCCCTGCGACGAAGTCTATTTGTGGAAGTACACGTTGTCCACGAAGACCGTGGGCGTCGCCGTCGCGCTGAGCACCAGCTGCCCCAGGCGGTCGATGGTCGCCGAGCCCCAGGCGAAGTTCGCCAGCGGGATGTCCAGCGAGCACCACTGGCCGGCGGCGAACGCCGGCGTCGTGCCGGCCGTGAACGTCAGCTCGGGCTGGGCGATGGCGTTGTTGCTGGCGTTGAAGGCCACCAGCTTGACCTTGAAGTCCGTGCCGGCGGGCGCCCAGACATCCAGGTGGAAATGGGTCATGGTCGTCGCGTTGATGGGCGCGGACAGGAACTCGATGCCCACGAAGTTCAGGTCCGTGTACAGGATGGTGTGGTCGCCGTCGATGACGAAGTCCTCGTTCTTGGCCGTCGACCACTGCCAGTGCGTGTTCCAGGTGTCGACCGTCACGTCGGTGTAGGCGTCGCTGAACATCGAGATGACGTCCGCCGCGGGCAGGGTCGGCGTCGCGGCCGGTCCGTCGGGACCGCCGATGGCCGTCAGCGTGATCGTGCCGGACACGTCCACGGTGTCGAGCTTCGCCGTGACGGTGGCGCTGCCGGGGCCGACGATCTCGATGGCCTCGCCCGCCGTGCTGGCCACCGCCTCGTCCGACGAGAAGTAGTCGAAGTAGGCCGGGTAATGCCCGACGGTGACCGGGTTGCCGGCCACGTTGAACACGGTCTGCGTGCCCTCGGCCTCGACGGTGGCGCCCACGAAGACCTGCCGCGAGCGGGTGGTCATGCTCGGCTGCGGGTCGGTGATGGTGCCCAGCTTCGCGAAGCGGATCTCGTCGAACCAGATGGTGTGGCCGGCGGGAGCCTCGAACCCTTCGGCGAAGTAGAACAGGCCGCCCTCGAACACCAGCCGCGAGGGATTCGGGATGGGGATCGAGTAGAACGCCCAGTCCGTGCCCAGCGGGATGTCCGCGCGGCTCGCGTCGTATAGCGACGTGCCGGTGTTGTCGTTGCCCAGGCCCGCGACGTTCAGGGTCGAGGCCACGCTCGACTTGGCGTAGAAGGTCACCGCATCGTAGCCGCTGAGGTCGCGCAGCTTGTTCGTGGTGAACGCGCCGCCGGCGTAGGTGCCGTCCACGGCGCCCTGGCCCGGGACGACGATCTTCAGGGAGGCCGTGCCGAGGTACGCCGTGCCGGTGTCGACCGACAGGGCCCCGGTGTCCGAGCCCATGAAGGCCTGGAAGTCGACCGCGTCCCCTAGCCGATCGTCGAAGACCACCGGGTCGTTCCCGGCCTTGGCTCCGGCGAGGTCCTCGAGGTTGCGCTCGCTGCATCCGGCAAGGACGGCGAACGCCGCCATCCCCAGGGCCAACTTGTTCCAGGACTTCATCTTCACGATTCGCCTCCGCAGGGCTGGCAGGGCGGACTGGCACCGTTCGGGCACCCTGGCCCGAACCTATGTTCGGATTCCGAACAAAGTATGCGCCGACGGGCCCCGAGTGTCAAGACGTGTCAAGATGTGTCAGGTCCGCCCCGCGGCCCGCGCCTGCCGGATCGCCAGCACCGGCATCACCACCGGCAGGACGGTGTACACGAACCCGGCCCACACGCCCAGGCGCGGGGGCAGCAGACCGGCCCACAGTGCCGACAGCAGGCCCGACGACGCCAGCACCAGGTAGGTGACCACGCGGTGCCGGGTCAGCCGCCGCTCGCCGTCGTCGAGCCCGAGCTCGCGGCCGGCCTTCAGCGCCCGCAGGTACAGCAGGGCCAGCATCACCATCTGCAGCGCGAACCCCAGCCCGTACACGACGAACAGGCCCGTCAGGTCCGACGCCCTGTTCATGACGAAGGCCGACGGCAGGTGGCCGTTGCTGGCGTACGCGGCGAACGCCGAGGCCACCATGCGCAACGGGTAGACGTAGACGAGCATGACGAACACCATCGCCAGGCTCAGGACGATGGTCAGGCCGTCCTCCAGCCCGTAGGTGCGGCTCCAGCTGCGGTGGGCCAGCCAGATGCCGGCGATGGCGGCGAAGCTGCCCAGGAAGGCGGGCACGTCCTTCAGCGCGGCGACCAGGGCGGCGAAGCTCGTGGGCACGTCGCCGCCGGCGATGACCAGCAGCGTGACGGCGATGGCGTAGGCCGCATCGCAGAAGGTCTCCAGGCGGGTGATCTCCAGCCCCCGCTGGCGCAGCCCGCCGCGGACGGGCAGGGCGGCCAGGCGTTCGGCGGTCCAGGCCATGGTCGGCTCCTCGGTGAGGGTGCGGTTGATCCCTTCCTCATCCCATCCCAGGGTGCTAGATTCGCATGATCCGGGGCCGTTGTCTGCCCCCTCCACCGCTCTTCCGGCCTGCGAGGTATCCCGTGCGCATCCTCACCACCCTGCTGCTGCTGGCCTTGGCCTGCCCGGCCGCGGCCGCCACACCCCCGGGCGAGAAGCCCGAGCCCACCCCGTTCACGCGCCTGGCCGACGCCGGCGCCGCCGAGGACCATGCCGGCGCCGACCAGGTCGTGGTCTACGAGCATGCCGTCAACCGGGTCAAGCCCAGCGGCGTGACCGAGGTCGACGGCTACCGCCTGGTGAAGGTGCTGACCCAGGAGGGATGCCGCGACGGCTCGGTGCTGAGCTGGCACTACGATCCGCAGAGCCAGTTCCTGGACGTGCGCGAGGTGAACGTGCTGCGGGACGGCGCGCGCATCCCCGTCGACGTGGCCGGCGTGCACGACCTGCCGGCGCCCCAGGCGGCCATCTACTGGCGCGACCGGGTCAAGACCCTGCAGCTGCCGCGGCTGGTGCCGGGCGACGGCGTCGAGGTGGTCACCTTCAGCAAGGGCTTCACCTACGCGCTGCTGGCGGGGCCCGAATCGTCCGCCGCGCCGGGCGACGAGAAGTACATCCCCCCCATGCCGGGGCAGTACTTCGACATCGTGCTGTTCCAGCAGGATGATCCGATCGTCGAGAAGCGCTACGAGCTGGTGCTGCCGGCGGACAAGCGCCTGCACGCGGAGACCTACAACGGCCCGCTGTACTCATCGGTGACCTACGACGAGGCCACCACCACCTACGCCTGGTGGTGCCAGGACATGCCGGCGCGGCTGCACGAGCCCAGCCAGCCCGACGCGAGCGACCTCGTGCCCAAGGCCGTCATGGCCACGGTCGAGAGCTGGGAGGCCAAGAGCCGCTGGTTCTTCGACGTGAACCGCGGCCAGTTCGAGGTGACGCCGGACATCCAGGCCAAGGTGGACGAGATCCTGGGCGCGGCGGGCCTGCGTGGCGCGACCGAGGAGCAGAAGGCGCGCGCGCTGGTGCACTGGGTGGCCCAGAACATCCGCTACAGCGGCCAGACCATGGGCGAGGGCGAGGGCTTCACGCTGCATCCGGGCACGATGATCTTCGCGCAGCGCTCGGGCGTGTGCAAGGACATCGCGGGCATGCTCATCACCATGATGCGCGCGGCGGGCCTCGATTCGCACGCGGCCATGACCATGGCCGGCAGCCGCATCGACGTGGTGCCCGCCGACCAGTTCAACCACTGCGTCACCGCGCTGCGCCTGGCCGACGGCACCTGGCAGATGTACGACCCCACCTGGGTGCCCTACAACAACGACATCTGGTCCAAGAGCGAGACCGAGCAGCACTACCTCGTCGGGTCGGCCGAGGGCGAGGGCCTGTCGCGCATCGCCTACAGCCCGCCCGAGGAGTCGCCGCTGAAGGTGAAGCACACCGCCGAGCTCGCCGCCGACGGCACGCTGACGGGCACCCTGCGCCTGGACGGCGCCGGCGCGTCGGACAGCCGCCTGCGCCGCCTGGTCAACGGCTCGCGGAAGAAGGAGCTGGCCGGCGCCATGGCCCAAGCCCTGGCCGCGGTCAGCCCCCGGGTCGAGGGCGTCACCGTGAAGCACCGCGCCACCGACGACTTCGGCGGCGACATGTGGATCGAGATCGGCTACCGCATCCCGCGCTTCGCCGTGGAGATCGGCGGCGCCTGGACGTTCACCAGCCCCATGGCCACGCTGGTGCTGGGCAACGGCAACCTGTACGGCGCCGGCAGCCGCCACTGGAGCGACACGCGCGAGACCGACCTGATGCTGTGGTACACGCAGCTGGTGGACGCGGTCGAGACCATCCGCCTGCCCAAGGGCTGGAGCCTCGACGGCCAGGTCGAGCTCGACCAGGCCGACGAGACCTACGCGTCGTTCGCCGGAGCCGCCGCCCAGGACGGCCGCACGTTCACCGTGACCGGGCGCGCCGCCGTGAAGCGCCGGCAGATCCCGCCGGACGGCTATCCCGGGTTCAAGAAGGCCATGGACGCCGCACGCGGCTGGGCCGACCACGCGTACCGCTTCACGAAGGGGGGCAAGTGATGAAGACGATGCTGACGATCATCGCCGCCCTCCTGCTGGCGGCCGCCACCGCCGGCGCCCAGACCATGGGCACGTCGGCCGGCCAGGACCTCGACGCGCTGTGGGCCCGCGCCCAGGCGCAGTACGACCTCGCGAAGGAAGACGCGGTCATCCTGCTGGACAGCCGAACGGTGACCCTCGGCGACGAGGGCACGATCGCCACCCGGGTGCACCAGGTGGTGTGGATCGGCACGTCGCGCGGCATCGGTTCGTACGCCGACCTGCGCGTGCCCTGGAACTCGGCCGACTCCACGCTGGATGTCGAGCTGCTGCGCACCTGGCGCGGCGGCTGCTGGTGGCCCGACGCCGCGCGGGTCAGCGACACCGCGGTGGTCGAGACCCTGCCCTACGCCGTGGCCCAGGCCGACGACTACACGACGCTGCGCGAGACCATGCTGCTGCACGACGGCATCGAGCTGCCCTGCATCCTCGAGACGGCCTACACCATCGCGCGGCAGGGGGCGCCCACCGCCGGCGCCGACGAGCTGTACGTGCTGCCCCAGCGCGATCCGGTGCTGCACTCGCAGTACGT
>DAOPJF010000098.1:0-8221 GCA_035399525.1 Candidatus Krumholzibacteriia bacterium
TGTCAACAGCATCCATCAGTTCTTGAATCTGAGCTTCACCTTCAGGATCAGCATTCAGAGCTTTCAGAGCAGAACCACGAATCACCGGAACTTCATCCCCTGGGAATTCATATTTTTCCAGAAGTTCGCGAACTTCCATCTCCACGAGATCAAGCAGTTCAGCGTCTTCAACAAGGTCGCATTTGTTCATAAAAACAACGATCGCAGGCACGCCAACCTGACGGGCAAGCAGGATGTGTTCACGAGTTTGAGGCATTGGGCCGTCATAAGCACTCACCACAAGGATTGCACCATCCATCTGAGCAGCACCAGTGATCATGTTTTTGATATAGTCAGCATGACCGGGGCAGTCAACGTGAGCATAGTGACGGTTTTCGGTTTCATATTCAACGTGAGCGGTAGCGATGGTTATACCACGGGCTTTTTCTTCCGGTGCGTTGTCAATACTATCGAAGGAACGGAATTTGGCTCCGCCCTTCTTTGCCAAATAAGCAGTAATCGCCGCGGTAAGCGTGGTCTTACCATGATCGATGTGACCGATCGTACCAACATTTACGTGTGGCTTGCTACGTACGAATTTTTCTTTTGCCATTGTTCCTCCTGGAATTACTATTCCATGTCCTTGATTTATTCGCTATAAATGGATGAAATCGCGGGACGGCCATCCCGCAATTTCACCTAAAAACTGGAGCTCAAGACCGGATTTGAACCGGTGACCTCATCCTTACCAAGGATGTGCTCTACCTGCTGAGCTACTTGAGCCTGGTTTCGCCACCTGAAAAAGCGTGACTAAAATGGAGCGGGAAACGGGGTTCGAACCCGCGACCCTCAGCTTGGAAGGCTGATGCTCTGCCAACTGAGCTATTCCCGCTCGAAACGGCAAGGCCATGGTGGGGGGGGGAGGATTCGAACCTCCGAAGGCGTCTGCCGACAGATTTACAGTCTGTTCCCTTTGACCGCTCGGGAACCCCCCCACGCCGATCCCAGTTCCGCGTGGTTCGCCCCGCGTACCCCGCGCGAAGCTCTGCTGGAGCTGGCGAGAGGACTTGAACCCCCAACCGCCTCATTACAAGTGAGGTGCTCTACCAGTTGAGCTACGCCAGCTCCGAGACCCCTCACTGCTTCCAGCCATAAAGCGGCCCCGCCCCCTTCGGGCGCGGGACCGTTTTGGGTCCGGGAATATTAATCCCCACCCACCAGATGTCAAGGTGTCGCATTCAACAAAATGCTTGACGGGCGGCGGTTGCCCTGCCGTCAGGGCCGTTCCGCGGCCGTCCCGCCCGCCCGCAGGGCATCGAGGCAGAGGTCGACCACGAGGTCGTCGAACCCGATCCCGACCGCGGCGGCGGCCTTGGGCACCAGGCTGGTCTCGGTCATGCCCGGGATCGTGTTGATCTCGAGGCAGGCGTACTCGGCCTCGTTCATTCGGAAGTCGATGCGCGCCAATCCCTTGCAGCCGATCAGCTCGTACAGGCGCAGGGCGTCGGCGGCGATCTGCTCGTACAGCGGCGAGGTCACCGGGGCCGGCACGAGGTACTCGCTGGCGCCGGCGGTGTACTTGTTGCCGAAGTCGTAGAAGCCCTCGCGAGGCCGGATCTCCAGCAGCGGCAGGCGGCGGCCCAGGAAGATGGCCGAGGTCAGCTCGCGGCCCGGGATGAAGCGCTCGATCAGGATATCGCCAATGCTGCCATGGGCTTGGTCGAGCACGGCCGCGAACGCCTGGCCGAAGTCGGCCGGGCTCTGGACGATGGCCACGCCCACCGAGCTGCCGCCGGTGTTCAGCTTGATCACGGCGGGGAAGCCGATCTCGTCGGCGGTGCGGGCGCCCAGGCGCTCGAGGGTCAGGGCGTCGCGGTCGGCACCCGCCGCGCCGGCCACGGCGCCGGGCCGGTGGGCCGCCTTGTCCCAGGTCACCTGCAGCCACTCGGCCGTGGGGATGCCCGCCGACCGCATGACGCGCTTGGCCAGGGCCTTGTCCATGGCCACGGCGCTGGCCGCCGGCCCGGACATGGCGTAGGGCAGACCCATAACATCAAGCAGGGACTGCACATGTCCGTCCTCGCCATCGCCCCCGTGGAGGGCGGGGAACACCACGTCGACCCCGACCAGGTCGGGGTGCCCGATCACGTCGGCGACCCTGGCGAGCACCACGTCGCGCACGTCATGACCGGCGCGCCGCAGCCCCTCGGCCACGGCCCGGCCCGACCTCAGCGAGATCTCCCGCTCGGACGAGTCGCCGCCCATCAGCACCGCCACGCGCATCCTGCCGGTCATCCCTCCAGGTCCTTCCGCTCGAGAACGACCGCCGCCATGGCGGTCACGCATTCGCCCCGGCCCTCGGGGCCCAGGCCCTCGCCCCGGGTGCCCTTGACCGACACCTGGTCCGCCCGCGCCCCCATGGCCTGCGCCAGGTTCGCCTGCATCTGGGCGGTGCGCGGCGCGAGGCGGGGCTGCTCGGTGATCACGATGCAGTCGGCGTTGCCCAGCCGCCACCCCGCCTGCGCGACCCGGCGCCACGCCCGCCGCAGCAGGTCGAGGCTGTCGGCGCCGGCGTAGGCCGGATCGGTGTCGGGAAACATCTTGCCGATGTCCCCGAGACCGGCCGCGCCCAGGACGGCGTCGGTCAGCGCGTGGCACAGGGCGTCGCCGTCCGAGTGGCCCACCGGGCCCACGGGGCACTCGGGGAAATGCACGCCGCCCAGCACGCAGGGACGCCCCGCGGCCAGCGGGTGGCGGTCCCAGCCCTGTCCGATGCGCACCATGACGGATCCTTCGCTGCGCCCGGCTGGGCGCCTACGGGAAGACCTCGGCGTCCCGGAACGGCACCCCGGCCCGGTCCTTGGCCGAGAGCACCGTCTCGACCCCCGGCAGCAGCGGCCAGGCGATGCCCAGCCCCGGGTCGTCCCACAGGATGACCCGCTCGTGCTCGGGGGCGTAGTAGTCGGTGCACTTGTACACGAACTCCGCCGACTCGCTCAACACGTAAAATCCGTGCCCGAACCCCGGCGGCACCCACAGCATGTGGCGGTTGTCGGCCGACAGTTCGGCGCCGGTCCAGCGACCGAAGGTGGGCGAACTGCGCCGCAGGTCGACCGCCACGTCGAACACCCGCCCGCTGATGACCCGCACCAGCTTGCCCTGGGGCTGCCGCACCTGGTAGTGCAGCCCGCGCAGCACGCCGCGGGCGCTGCTGCTCTGGTTGTCCTGAACGAACGCCGCGTCGATGCCCGCCTCGCGGAACAGGTTGTCGCGCCAGGTCTCCAGGAAGTAGCCGCGGGCGTCGCCCAGGACCTTCGGCTCGATCAGCTTCACGTCGGGGATGGCCGTGGGCGTCACCTTCACCGCGGCTCCTCCAGCAGGCGCTTGAGGTACAGGCCGTAGCCGCTCTTCTCCAGCGGCCGGGCCAGCGCCTCGAGCCGGGCGTCGTCGATGAAGCCCATGCGCCAGGCGATCTCCTCGGGGCAGGCGATCTTCAGGCCCTGCCGCTCCTCGATGACGCGGATGAACTGCCCCGCGTCCAGCAACGACTGGTGGGTGCCGGTGTCGAGCCAAGCGGCGCCGCGGCCGAGGATCTCGACCCTGAGGTCGCCGCGCTCGAGGTACGCCGCGTTCACCTCGGAGATCTCGAGCTCGCCGCGGGCCGAGGGCCTGATGCCCTTGGCGATCTCCACCACGTCGCGGTCGAAGAAGTACAGCCCGGTCACGGCGAACTTCGACTTCGGGCGCGCGGGCTTCTCCTCGATGGACAGGGCGCGGCCGTCCTTGTCCAGCTCGACCACGCCGTAGCGCTCGGGGTCGTTCACCGCGTAGGCGAAGATGGTGGCGCCGCTCTCGCGCCGCGCGATCTCCTGCAGCGTCCGCGACAGGCCGCCCGCGTAGAAGATGTTGTCGCCCAGGATCAGGCAGGCCGGCTGCCCGGCCAGGAACGCCTCGCCCAGGATGAAGGCCTGGGCCAGGCCGTCGGGGCTGGGCTGCACCACGTAGGACAGCTGCATGCCCCACGCCGAGCCGTCGCCCAGCAGGGCGCGGAACGCCGGCTGGTCCTGGGGCGTGGTGATGATCAGCACCTCGCGGATGCCCGCGAGCATGAGCGTGGACAGCGGGTAGTAGATCATCGGCTTGTCGTACACCGGCATCAGCTGCTTGCTGACCGTCAGGGTCAGCGGGTGCAGCCGGGTTCCGGTGCCGCCGGCGAGGATGATGCCCCTGGTGCGCGTGGTCTGCATGCCCTGCTCCCGTGGGTTCAGATCCGGCAGATGGAGAAGCGGTACTTGCCCGACGACTCCTGCGGTATGGCGTCGACGAACACCATGTCGACGCCGAAGTTCTCGCCCAGGGCCTGCTGCAGCCTGGCCACCAGCTGCCGGCCCGTCTCGTCGTTCCACTCGTCGCCGCGCACGATGTTGGCCTGCACGTGCAGGCGGCGCTCCTGCACCAGCTGCAGCTGGCGGATGCCCGGGTACTTCGTCAGCGTGTTCTCGATCAGCGAGATGCCCGCCACCTTCGCCCCGTCGGCCGCCACCAGGAAGTCGGCCAGGCGGCCGCTCAGCCCCTCCATCAGGGGCAGGCCGCGCCCGCAGGGGCAGGTGCGGCCGGACGGCGCCCCGCGGTCGCCCACCTCGTAGCGCAGCATGGGCATGCCCCGGTTCACCAGCTCGGTCACGACGATGCGCCCGTCCTCGCCCGCGGCGCACGGCGTGCCGTCGTCCCTGAGGAACTCGACGATGGCGTGGTCGGCGTTCAGGTGCATGCCCCGGTGCTGCTCGCACTCGCAGGCGATGAGGCTGACCTCCTCGCACCCGTAGCGGTTGGTGACGGGGATGCCGAACACCTCCTCGATGACCGCGCGCTCGTGCTGCAGCAGCATCATGCTGGTGGCCACGATGCCCGAGGGCCGCGGCGCCCGCCCGGTGCCGCGCAGGGCCTCGGCCAGGATGAAGATGCTGTGGGCATGGCCGTACAGCAGCCCCGGCTTCATGGTGCGCCACTCGTCGAGGAAACGGTCGATGGCCGCGTCGTCGATCTTCATGGTGTCGAGGTAGATGATGCGGTCCTTGAGCGTCGTGCGCACGTGGTTCTTCAGGGTGCGCGGCACCGGCGGGTTGCCCCAGATGGCGGCGATGGGCTGCCCCAGCCGCCAGCCCGACCACTCGTCCGAGCGCAGGGCCGCCGCGTTGCGCACCTCGACGCCCCGGCGGTCGCAGAACACGTTCAGCGCCACGCCGGTCGAACCGCCGGTCTTGGCGGGGGTCAGCTGGTCCTTGCGGTAGTCCGTCGACAGGATGGCGTCGAGGTTCCCGCGCACGTCGGCCTTGGTCAGCAGCGGCAGCCCCGCCAGGTCGGCGATGGTGCGCACGCCCGCCGGGTCGATGCCCGCGGCCCGGAAGCGCTCGCGGTAGAACCGGCTGGTGGCCGCGGCGTGCCGCACGATGGCCTGCAGGCCCGCCTCCTGGCGGGCGCGCACGGTGTCGGCCGGCAGCCACTGGCTCTGCCGCAGCTCGTTCAGCGTGCGCAGGCGCACGCTGCCCTCGTAGCGGTCCCACAGGGGCTCGAACACGGTGCGCACCAGGATGTCAGGAACGCGCAAGGATGCCTCCCGTTCGCAACGCCCGCCTCAGCGGCCGGCGCCGTAGAGCTTCATATAGGCCGCGACGCAGCGCTCCCAGCCGTAGGTCGCCTCGGCCTCGGCCCGCGCCGCCTGCGCCAGCTTCCGCCGCTGCCCGGTGTCGCGCACCAGCAGCGCCAGGGCCGCCGCCAGGGCCGCGGGGTCGTCGGGCCGCACCAGCAGGCCGGTGCGGCCGTGGGCCAGGGCCTCGGCGTTGCCGCCCACGTTTGTCGCCACGGCGGCGCAGCCCTTGAACATGTATTCGAGCAGGGCGTTGCTGAAGCCCTCGGAGTCCGAGCACAGCACGCCCACCTGCAGCCGCTCGAGGTAGCCGGGCACGTCGGCGATCCGGCCCGCGAAGACCATGCGGTCCCCGAGGCCGCAGTCGGCCGCCAGCCGCTCGATCTCGCCGCGCAGCTGGCCGTCGCCCAGCAGGTGCCAGCGCACCTCGGGGTGCTCGCGGGCCACCATCCCCGCCGCGCGCACGAACAGGTCGGTGCGCTTGACCCGGCGGTTGAAGTTGCCCACCAGCCCGATGTCGGTGGTCGGCCCCGCGTGGTCGACCCAGGGCAGCGCCGCGGTGTCGACCCCGTTGGGGATGACGGCGATGCGCGCTGGATCCAGCCCATCATGGGCCGCGAAGTGGTCGCGCACCACCTGCGCGTTGGCGACGAACCCCGTCAGCATCGGGTACGACCGGCGCATCAGCCAGTCCTGGCTGCGCGAGCGCCAGAAGCCCAGGTCGCGGAACGAGCCCAGCCGCACCGGCACGCCGGCCAGCCGCGCCGCCGCCGCCCCGAACACGGTCGCATCCTGGAAGAAGGTCTGCACCACGTCGAAGCGCTCGCGCCTGAGGCGCCGGGCCACCGCCGCGATCGCCGCCAGGCCGCCGGGCGACGCCAGGCGCGGCACGTCCAGCGCCCAGTGGGGACAGTCGGCAGGCGTCAGCTCGGGGGGCGACGGGCGCAGGGTCAGCAGGTGCGGCCGCGCCAGGTCGCGGTCGAGATGGTCGACCAGGCCGGTCAGCTGCAGCTCGGTCCCCCCGCGGGCCAGCGCGTCGATGACGTACAGGATGCGCAGGGGGCGTGCGGGCGGCGATGCCGTCATGGGCTCCAACTCTCTGCAATCCAATCAGTTCAGCGAGGCGCCGGCCGGCGCTGCCGTTGACATTCCCCCGGGTCGCCTCTATCATCGGGGGGCTCGCGCCCCGCAGACGGCCCTTCAGCGCAGCCAGGTACGATGAAACGGACCCTGAAAACCTTCCTGCTGGCGGTCCCGGGCTTCGAGGCCGCCTGCCGCGCGCTGACGAAGCGCCATGCGCGGGCGCTAATGTACCACCGGTTCAGCGACCTGCCCACCGGCGATCCCCGCTTCGTCGACCGCGCCACGCTGGCCGCGCAGGCGGCGCTCATCGCCCGGCACCACGCCCGCTGGACCCCCGACGAGCACCTGGCCGCGGCCACGGGCCGGGGCCGCCCCCGGGGCGCGGCGCCGGTGATCGTGACCGTGGACGACGGCTACCGCGACTTCTTCGAGGTGGCCTACCCGGTGTTCCGCGACGCGGGCATCCCGGCCATGCTCTTCGTGACCACGGGCTTCGTGGACGGCACCCACTGGTTCTGGTGGGATCGCCTCGAGCACGTGCTGAACGGCGCGCCCGAAGGACAGCCCAAGGTCGAGGTGGGCGGCCGCGCCCTGGCGCTGGACCTGACCGGCCCCGCCGGCCGCAAGGCCGCCTGGCACGCCGTGGCCGACCGCTGCCGGTTCATCCCCGACCGCCAGAAGGAAGAGGCCATCGCCCGCCTGGCGGCCGACCTGGGCGTCGAGCTGCCGGCCCGGCCGCCCGGCCGTTACGCCCCCTGCACCTGGGACGAGATCCGCACCATGGCCCGGGACGGCATGCTCATGGGCGCCCACACCGTGTCGCACCCCATCCTGTCGCGGGTGGACGAGGACGAGGCCGCGCGCGAGATCGCCGGTTCGGCGACCCGCCTGGCGGCCGAACTGGGCGCCCCGGTGACCTGGTTCGCCTACCCCCAGGGCGGCCCGGCCGACTGGACCCCGGCGGTGCGGGACCACGTGGCCACGACATGCGACGGATGCTATCTCGCCTATCAGGACATGGCCGATCCTGCCGATGCTTACACGTTGCCCCGCTACTGCGTGACCGGCGATCCCGTCGACTTCCGCTGGGTCCTGTGCGGGGGCGAGTACCTGGGCCTGCGCCTGCGGGCCCTGCTGGGCAGGAACACCGGCGTCGGCGAGGGCTACTGGTCCGGCGCCGAGGACGCCAAGGAGAACGCATGACGTCGACCCCGCTGGTCTCGGTGGTCTGCGCCTCGTACAACATGGGCCAATACGTGGGCGAGGCCGTCGACTCGGTGCTGGCCCAGGACTACCCCGCCCTCGAGATGATCGTGGTGGACGACGGCTCGACCGACGACACCCAGCAGCGCCTGGCCCGCTTCGCCGGCGATGCGCGCGTGAAGGTCATCCGCCAGGAGAACCAGGGCCAGACGGTGGCCAAGAACCGCGGCCTGAAGGAGGCGACGGGCGACCTGATCGGCTTCTGCGACGCCGACAACCGCTGGATGCCCGGCAAGCTGGCCCGCCAGG
>DAOPJF010000099.1:0-8212 GCA_035399525.1 Candidatus Krumholzibacteriia bacterium
CTTTCGCGCGGCGCCCGGGCGCCGTCCGCTTCCAGTCTACGCCGCGGCCGAGGGCGGCGCCACACCGCGAAAGCGCTGGCCCGCCGCGTCGCCATGGCCTAGATTCGCCGGGGCCGCGGGCCGGTCGTCCGCGTCGCCCTGAAGGATCACGATGCCCTGCTCCGTCCTGCACATCGACACCGAGACCGGCTGGCGCGGCGGCCAGAACCAGCTGCGGCTGCTGCTGCAGAACGCGCCCGCGGGGTGGACGTGGCACGTCGCCGTGCCCCCCGGCAGCGCGGCGGCCGCGCGCCTGGCGCCGCTGGCCAGGGTGGTGACCGTGCCCATGCGCGGCGCGGCGCAACTGACCGCGGCGGTCACCCTGGCGCGCCACGTGCGCACCCACGGCATCACGATCATCGACGCCCACACCAGCCACGCCCACGGCCTCGCGCTGATGGTGCATGCGCTGGCGCCGTCGGTGCGCGTGGTCGTGCACCGGCGCGTCGACCTGGCGCCCGCCGCCGGGCTCAGCCGGCGCCTGAAGTACGGCTCGGCCGACATCGACCGCTACGTCTGCATCAGCGCGCGCATCGCCGCGGTGCTGCGCGAGGCGGGCATTGATCCCGCGCGGCTGGCGGTGGTGCGCAGCGCCGCCGATCCCGCGGTGGGGGCGGGCCTGGACCGCACCGCCGAGCGCGCGCGGCTGCTGGCGGCGTGGGGTGCGGCGCCGGACACGGTGCTGATCCTGAACGTCGCCGCGCTCACCCCCGAGAAGGACCACGCGATGCTGGTGCGCGCGCTGGGCCGCCTGCACCGCGACGGCCGGCGGTTCCTGTGTGCCGTCGCCGGCGACGGGCCCGGCCTGTCGGCGCTGCAGGACCAGGCGCGGGCGCTGGGCCTGGACCAGGACCGCCTGCGCTTCCTGGGTCGGCGCGACGACGTGCCGGCGCTGATGGCGGGCGCCGATGTGTTCGTGATCACCTCGCGGCAGGAGGGCCTGGGCACCTCGCTGCTGGACGCGGCGCGGGCCGGCTGCGCGCTCGTCGCCACGGACACCGGGGGCATCCCCGAGATCGTCCAGGACGGCCGCACCGGCCTCTTGGCCCCCGTGGGCGACGACGCGGCCCTGGCCTCGGCACTGGGCAACCTGGTGGATGACGCCGGCCTGCGCGCGCGGCTGGCCGAGGCCGCCGGCGGGCTGGTGGAGGCCGAGTTCTCGGCGGCGGCCATGGCGGCGGGCAATTGCGCCGTGTACGAGGCGGTGGCCGCGGCCGGCCGCCCTTGACGCCGCGCGGCGGCTGGACTAGCCTGAGTGGTCAGGAATTGGGCGATCGGCCCTCCGCCGCGCCGGCGCCCGATGCCCCGCCCCGACCCTCTTTTCGACCGAGCGAAGCCCCGATGCCCCGCCCCGAGCCGTTGCCGATCCTGAGCCGACGCCACGTCGCCGTGCTGTGCGTGCTGGCGGCCGCCACGCCCGGTCCGGCGCTGGCGTACATCGGTCCCGGCGCAGGGTTCGCCCTGGGCGGATCGTTCCTGTTCGCGCTCGCCGGGTTCCTGCTGGCGCTGGTGGCGCTGTTGCTGTGGCCGTTCCGCAAGGTGGTGCGCCGCTGGAAGGGCCGCCGCCGCGCGGGCCGCGCGCGGGCGCGCCGCGTCATCGTCGTGGGGCTGGACGGCATCGATCCCCTGCTGTGCGACGCGTTCATGGAGCGCGGGCTGCTGCCGAACCTGAAGGCGCTGGCCGAGGCCGGCGGCTACCGGCGCCTGGCCACCACGCTGCCGCCCATGTCGCCCGTCGGCTGGTCCACCTTCGCCACGGGCACCGATCCGGGCGGCCACAACATCTTCGACTTCCTGGCGCGCGACACCCGCACGCACCTGCCGGTGCTGTCGTCCACGCGCATCACCACGCGGGGCCGGCTGCGGCGGCTGGGGCCCTGGGTGGTGGCGCGGCCCGAGGCGAAGGTCGAGCTGCTGCGGCGCAGCAAGCCCTTCTGGCGCACCCTGGCCGAGCACGGCGTGCCCAGCACCATCCTGCGCGTGCCCATCACCTTCCCGCCGGACACCTACCCCGGCCGCATGCTGTCGGCCATGTGCGTGCCCGACCTGCGCGGCACGCAGGGATCGTTCACCCAGTTCTCGGCGCCCGGCGGCGCGCCCGCCGCCGGCGAGCCCACCGGCGGCACGCGGCTGCCGTTGACCGAGGTCGAGACGGACCACTACACCGGCCGCCTGCCCGGCCCCGCGCTGCCGACCGCCGACGGCGGGACGGCGGTGGCCGAGATCGCCTTCGCCGTGCGCGTGGACCGCACTGCGCGCCGCGCCCACTTCGAGGTGGGGGACGCGTCGTTCACCCTGGGGCCGGACGCCTACTCGCCCTGGATTCCCCTGGTGTTCGGCCGCGGGCGCCTGCGGGCCCACGGCATCGCGCGGTTCCGCGTGACCAGCATCGACGATCCCTTGCGCGTGTACGTCACGCCCATCAACCTGGACCCCGAGAACCCGGACCTGGCCATCAGCCACCCGCCGCACTACGCCATCGCGCTGGCCAAGCTGCAGGGCAAGTTCGCCACGCTGGGCCTGGCCGAGGACACCTGGGCGCTGAACGAGCGGGTCATCGACGAGGGGGCGTTCCTCGAGCAGGCCTACTTGATCCACGAAGAGCGGCGGCAGCAGTTCCTGCACGCGCTCGAACGCAATCCCGACGGCGCCATCGCCGTGGTCTTCGACGCCACCGACCGCATCCAGCACATGTTCTGGCGCTACCGCGTGGCCGACCATCCGGCCAACCGGGGGCAGGACACCGAGCGGTTCCGGGACGCCATCGAGCAGGTCTACGCCGCCGGTGACCGCATCGTGGGCGAGACGTTGGCCAAGGCCGGGAAGGACGACGTGGTGCTGGTGGTCAGCGACCACGGCTTCGCCCACTTCACCCGCGGCGTGAACCTCAACACCTGGTTCCGCGAGCAGGGCTACCTGAAGTTGAAGTCCGATCCCGCCGAGGGGTCGGCGCCGCCGCTGCCGCGGGGTGCGAAGGTCGAACCCGACGCCATCGACTGGCCGCGCACGCGGGCCTACGCGAACGGGCTGGCGGGCTTCTACGTGAACATCAAGGGGCGTGAGCGCCAGGGCGCGGTCGAGCCGGCGGCGGCGCGCGCGCTGCTCGAGGAGATCTGCGGCCGGCTGCGCGGCCTGCACGATCCGGCCGGCGGCGAGGCGATCCGCGACTGCTGGATCGCCGGCGACGCCTACCGCGGCCCGTACGCCGGCAACGGTCCCGACGTGGTGGTGGGCTACAACCGCGGCTGGCGCGCCGACTGGCACGCGGCCGTCGGCCGGCTGACGGACGAGGCCTTCCGCGACAACCGCCGCGCCTGGTCCGGCGACCACTGCATGGACCCGGCCCAGGTGCCGGGCGTCGTCTACGCCAACCGGCCGCTGGTGCGTGACGACTGCGCGCTGGTGGACCTGGCGCCCACCATCCTGGACCTGTTCGGCATCGCGCGGCCCGGCCACATGCAGGGCAAGAGCCTGTTCCCGGAGGCGCCATGAGCAAGCGCATCGTCCTGGCGGCGGCGCTGGCCGCCCTCGTCACCGGCGGCGCCTTCGCCGCTCCGAAGGTGCTGGTCATCGGCATGGACGGGCTCGACCCGGTCATGCTGCAGGAGTTCCGCGACCAGGGCCTGTTGCCCAACTTCGACCGCTTCATCGCCGGCGGCGCCCAGTTCCAGCCGCTGGGCACCACCATCCCGCCGCAGTCGCCGGTGGCCTGGTCCACCTTCACCACGGGCATGGATCCGGGCGGCCACGGCATCTTCGACTTCATCCACCGCGACCCGGCGACCATGCTGCCGTACCTGTCCACCAGCAGCGCCCAGGCGCCGGGCAGCTGGTGGGAGGTGGGCCGCTGGAAGATCCCGCGCGGGGGCGGCGCCGTCGAGAACCTGCGCGAGGGCGAGGCGTTCTGGCAGCTGCTGGACCGCAGCGGCGTCGACTGCACCGTGTTCAAGGTGCCGGCCAACTTCCCGCCGGTCGAATGCGAGGCGCGCACCCTGTCGGGCATGGGCACGCCCGACATCCAGGGCACCTACGGCATCTTCAGCTACATCACCGACGACCCGGCGGTCAGCCGCGCCATCGACGGCGGGCAGGTCATCCCCGTGCGTGCGGTGAACGGGCGCATCGAGACGGCATTGCCCGGGCCGCGCAACACCTATCGCCAGGGCGATCCGCAGGCGCAGGTGCCGCTGGAGATCGTCGTCGACAAGCCCAACCGCACGGCGCTGCTGCGCATCGACGGCGACGAGCTGCTGCTGGCCCAGAACGAGTGGAGCGACTGGGTCGACCTCGACTTCCCCATGGTGCCGGTGGTCAAGAGCGTGGCGGGCATCTGCCGCTTCTACCTGCTGGAGGTCGAGCCCAACCTGCGCCTGTACGTGACGCCGGTGCAGATCCATCCCGAGCATCCCGAGATGCCCATCAGCACGCCGCCGGGCTACAGCGCCGAGATCGCGCGGGACGTGGGGCTGTTCTACACCCAGGGCCTGCCCGAGGACTCGAAGGCGCTCGAGGAGGGCGTGCTCAGCGACCGCCAGTACGTCAGCCAGGCCGACCTGGTGCTGCAGGAGCGCATGGCGCAGTTCCGCTACGAGCTCGACCACTTCGGCCGCCAGGACGCGGGCTTCCTGTTCTTCTACTTCAACGCCCCGGACCAGTCGTGCCACGTGCTGTGGCGCAGCTTCGACGAGCAGTCGCCCAACCACGCCGAGGCCGACCCCGCGGTGCGGGGCCGCGTGCGCGACCTGTACGTGGCGCTGGACGGCGCCCTGGGCGAGGCCCTGGACCAGGTCGGCAAGGACACCGTCGTCATGGTCTGCAGCGACCACGGCTTCGCGCCCTTCCACCGGGCCATGCACGTGAACGCCTGGCTGCGCGAGCGCGGCTGGCTGGCGCTGAAGCCCGGCGTCGCGCCGGGCACCACCGAGATGCTGGCGGGCATCGACTGGTCGCGCACGCGGGCGTATGCGATCGGCATCAACGGCCTGTACCTGAACCTCAGGGGACGCGAGCGCGACGGCATCGTCGCGCCGGGCGCCGAGGCCGACAGCCTGCTCGCGACGCTGGTGCGCGAGCTCGAGGCCACCGTCGACGAGGCGGGCGGCGGCCGCGCCGTGCGCCACGCCTACCGGGCCGACCAGGTCTACGGCGGCGCGTGGCGGGATCGCGGCCCCGACATCATCGTGGGCTACGAGCGGGGCTGGCGCGGCAGCAACGAGTCGGCCCTGGGCGAGGTGCCCGCCGAGGTCTTCGCCGACAACCTCATGAAGTGGAGCGGCGACCACTGCATGGCCGCCGACGTCGTGCCCGGCGTGGTCATCGCGAGCCGGCCGTTCCTCGTGCCGGATCCGACCCTCGAGGACCTGGCGCCCACCATCCTGGGCCTGTTCGGGGTGCCGGCGCCGCCGGCCATGACGGGCCGCGACCTGTACCGCACGGAAGGAGTCCGCTGATGTTCGGAGGCGGCAGGCTGAAGCTGGACAAGGACCTGCTGGAGAAGGTGCGCAAGTACGCGGCCATCGCCGGCTACGCCACGCCCGAGGAGTTCGTGCAGCACGTGCTCGAGCGGGAGATCGCGAAGTTCGAGGAGGGCGGCGCCGACGAGGACGAGATCCGGCGCCGCATGCAGGGCCTGGGCTACATCTCGTAGCCGCGACCCGGGACGGGGACCATGACCGCCATCGGCGAGGCCATGAACCGGTTGTTCGACCTGCTGTGCGCGCCCTGCGGCGGCCGCGCCGAGGTCGTCGTGGCCGCGCTTTCGGTCCTGCTCGGCGCGGTCATGCTGCTGATCTTCCGGGCGGCCACGAACCAGGCGAAGCTGGTCGAGGCGCGCCGCGTGGTCACCGGGCGCATCCTCGAGCTGGGCCTGTTCCAGGATCACCTGGGCGTGCTCGCGCGCATCCAGAAGGACCTGGCCGTGGCGAACCTGCGTTACCTGGGCCGCTCGGGCCCGGCGCTGCTGGCCATGGCCCTGCCGCTGGTGCTGGTGATGGCGCAGATCGAGGCCCGCACGGCCCACCGGCCGCTGCGCGCGGGCGAGAAGACGCTCGTGAGCGTGCACGTCGATCCGCAGCAGCCGGGCGCACTGGACCAGGTGGCGCTGACCGCGCCCGCGGGGGTGACCGTCGAGGCGGGCCCGGTGCGCGACCGCGCCGCCGGCGTGGCCACCTGGCGGGTGCGGGTCGATGCGCCCGGCGACTACGAGCTTGCCGTCACCGCCGGCGGCGGCCAGGCCGTCACCAAGCGGGTGCCCGCCGATGGCGGTGCGCCCCGGCTGGCGGCGGTGCGCGAGCGGCCCAGCCTCGGGCGCACCCTGCTGAACCCGGCCGAGGCGCCGCTGCCGCCCGGTCAGCCGGTGCGCGCGATCGCGGTCGACCTGCCGGCGCGCTCCCTGCGCTACGGACCGGTGTCGCTCGACTGGCTGGTCGCGGTCGCGGTGTTCTCGCTGTTGGCGGGGGTGGTGCTCAAGGGGCCGCTGCGGGTCCGGTTCTAGGTCGCCGGGACGAGTCTGCGGCCCCGGGGCGCCTGGCGCCCCGGGGCCGCGTGCGTCGGGGGATGGGACGCACTCTAGTTGACCGCGCAACCGGTGCCGCAGTGGGCCGTGCAGGCCTGGCCGCAGTCCATCATGCAACCGGCGGCGCAGGCCGCCGCCACCGCGGTGGCGGCTCCGGCGTCGAGGGTGCCGCGGCCCGCCAGGATGTCGGCGTCGGCCACGCTGTCGAAGGTCGCCGCGACCAGCACCGGCGCGTCGGCGGGACCGAGGTCGGCGTTCCACTCGGCGTCGAAGCCGGGGCCGGGGTCGGCCTGCGAAAGCACGGCGGTGTGGGCCGCGTCGTAGGCGGGGTAGCCGATGAAATCGGCGTCGGCGATCGGGTTGAAGTCCAGGGCGAAGGCGGAGCCGGCCAGCAGCATCAGCGCGGCGGCGAGGGTGATCACGAGGTTCGTCTTCATGGTTCGTTCCTTTCGTCGGGCCGCATCTCCGTGCGGCGTCATCGTCGCACGAGGTCGGGGATGCATGGATGGTGCCCGCCGGAATCCCGCGGAATCGGCCGATTGCACGCGGTTGCGGCCCGGCGCGACGAATATCCTTCACGACTATTCCGCAGGTGCAGGATATTCGACACGGCAAAGGAAACGGCCCCCGGCGCCGAGGCGCGGGGGCCGTTCCGTGTCCAAGCCGAGGGTACGGCCTAGAGCATGTCCTTGATGGCCTTCATCGGGCGCACGCGCACCGAGCGGCTGGCCGGACGGGCCTTCTGCGGGACCATCTCGCCGGTGAAGGGGTTCTTCACGAGCTTGCCGCCCTTGACCGCGGCCTTCTTCACCAGGGTCAGCTTCATCAGGCCCAGGTAGTTGAACGAGCCGTACTTCTTGACCGAGCCGGTCATGAGGTCGGTCAGGGCGTCGCACACGCCGACGACGTCCTTGCGGGCCAGGCCGGTCTTGTCGGCGATGGCGCGGTAGATCTCGGACTTCGTGGGGGGCTTGTTCGAGGCCGCAGCCTTCACGGGAGCCTTCTTCGCGGCCTTCTTGGCCGGAGCCTTCTTGGCGGGGGCCTTCTTGGCCGCAGCCTTCTTCGTCGTCTTCTTGGCCATGTGTTCCTCTCCTCCATGGTTGGTGCCCGCGGAAGCGCACCGCTTCCATGCACGGCGGAAATCTAGCGCACGCCGCGCGGGTTGGGCACAAAAAAAAGCGGATTCCCCTATTTTTTTCGGGGTCCCGCGCCTCCCCGACTTTCCGTTGCCCCCCGGGTCGGGGTGGGGCACAATACCGTCGACGCCGACGGACCCGGCGTCGGCCGACCGGGCCGGCCCCCGCTGACCCGAACGAAAGACGGAGCGATGACCAGACGATCGATCCCGGCCCCGCGGGCCGGCCTGCCCCTGGCCGTGCTGGCGGCCATGCTGATCCTGCTGCCGACGCCGCGCGCGGTGGCCGCGGGCGTCCCCGACTGGAACGATGCGGGCGACCCGCTCGAGGCCGCCATCGGCCTGCACTACGGCCGCATCGGCGGCCACGGCCTGTCGTTCCGGCTGCCCCTGCGCTGGTACCTCTACCTGCAGGCGGCCGGCGGCCTCTGGCACACCGAGGACCACAAGCAGCACAACCTGGGCCTGCAGGCGAACTTCATCCTGCGCCAGGACCAGGTCCTGCGCCTGTACCTCGCCGCCGG
>DAOPJF010000100.1:0-8185 GCA_035399525.1 Candidatus Krumholzibacteriia bacterium
GACCTGCCGCGCTACCTGGTCCCGCGGCAGGTCGACGCCAACGGGCTCGCGCCGAGGCACATCCGCTTCACCGACGCGGGCCTGATGGCCATCATCGAGTTCCACACCCGCGAGGCGGGCGTGCGCAACCTCGAGCGCGAGATCGGCAGCGTGTGCCGCAAGGTGGCCACCGACGTGGCCAAGGGGAAGGCGAAGAAGCAGAGCATCGGCGCGAAGAACCTGCACGACTACCTGGGCGCGCCCAGCTACTCGGAGGACCGCCTGCGCTCGCGCCTGACCGCGGGCGTGGTGACGGGCCTGGCCTGGACCCAGGTGGGCGGCAAGATCCTGTACATCGAGGGCCTGTCGCTGCCCGGCGGCCGCGGCAACCTGAAGCTCACCGGCCAGGTGGGCAGCGTCATGCAGGAGTCCGCCAGCGCCGCGTACAGCTACCTGCGCAACCGCTTCGGCGCCATGGATCAGTACGCGCCGTTCTTCGCCGAGCGCGACATCCACATCCACCTTCCCGCCGGCGCCATCCCCAAGGACGGCCCGAGCGCCGGCATCGCCATGGCCTCGGTGCTGCTTTCGCTGCTGATGAAGCGTGCGATCGACCGGCGGACGGCCATGACCGGCGAGATCACCCTCACGGGCGAGGTGCTGCCCATCGGGGGGCTGCTCGAGAAGGTGCTGGCGGCGCACCGGGCCGGGATCCGCACGGTGATCATCCCCCTGGCCAACGAGACCGACCTGGAGACCATCCCCGACGAGGTCCGCAGCGCCGTGACGTTCGTGCCCGTCAGCCACGTGGACCAGGTCTGGGATACCATCTTCCCCGGCGTCCTGGCCCCGAACGGGAAGTGAGCGGGGAACCGTGTCCGAAAGCACGCTCATCAACGCCCTGATGAAGCCCTTCCTGCGCCAGCGTCCCGCCGGCGCGTTCAGCCTGCCCGGCGCCCTGGGCCCGGACACCCGCATGCTCTGCATCGACACCGGCGACCTGGCCGACATGCTCTTCCATGCGCCGCTGCTGACGGCCTGCAAGCGGCGGTACCCCGGCGCGACCATCGACTTCCTGGTGCCGGACGAGCACGTCGACCTGGTGGCGCGCAGCGGCCTGGCCCATCAGTGCGTGGTCTACAAGGAGGGGCAGCTGAGCCCCTGGAAGCCGTCGTACGGTTCGCTGATGCGCAAGCTGGGCGCGGGCGACTACGACGTGGCCGTGGTGATGTCGTTCGCGCCGAACCCGCGCCTGGAACTGGGCGCCCTGGCCAGCGGCGCCCGGTTGCGCCTCGGCCCGAGCCACGACGGCGGCTGGCCCTCGGTGAACTTCGAGGTCCGGCGCGGTCCCGACGCCGGTGGCTACTATGGTGACCGCCTGGCGGTGGTGGCGCCGTTCCTGGGCTTCCGCCCCGCCGAGCTGAAGCCGCGCTGGCCGCTGCCGGCCGACCGCGTGCGGCACATGGCGCAGCAGGTGCACTTCCACAAGCCCAACCCGGACCAGATGCTGGTGGGCATCGACCCCGGCGCCACCCGCGCCGGGCGCGCGCTGGCGGCCGAGAACCTGCACTTCCTGGTGCGGCAGCTGGCGTCGCAGGTGGTCTGCAAGGTCGTCGCGGTCGGCGATCCGAAGGACCGGGAACGCCTCGACCGCTTCACCACGCGGCTGAGCGAGGCGCCGGTGGGCCTGCCGCGCGACACGCTGCTGGACATGCTGGTGCTCGCGGCGCAGTGCGACCTGTTCGTCGGCGGCAACACCGACCTCATGCACTTCGCCGTGGCCATGGGCGTACCCACGGTCGCGCTGTTCAGCGAGGAGGAGGACCCCTGCTGCCGGCCGTCGGACCGGCCGCACGTCCGCGTGCTGGACGTGAACGAGGGCGAGAAGGTCGACATCGAGACCTTGATGGAGGCCGTCGAGGCCGTCACCGGCGGACGCACGCACACGGCCTCCAAGGTGATCCCCGATCCCGACGGCGGCGCGGGCGACGACGGCGCCGCGCCCGTCGATGGTTGAGCGCGCGCGCAGTCTCCTGCTGCTGGCTCCCAACTGGCTGGGCGACGTCGTCATGGCGTCGCCGCTGCTTTCGCGCCTGGCGGCGGCGGTCGATCCGGCCGGCGGCGCCGTGCGCGTGCACCTGGCGGTGCGCGCCGCCTGGGCGCCCTTGTTCGCCGGCGATCCGCGCGTGTCCAGCCTGGTCGTCATCGAGCGGCCCGGGCGCCACGCGGGCATCGCCGGCCTGGTGCGGCAGGCCCGCGACCTGCGGCGGGTCGGCGCCGAGGGCATCGTGCTCGGACCTCCTTCGCTGCGGGCCGCGCTTGCGGCCGCGGGCGCGGGGATCGGCGTGCGCGTGGGGTATCGCGGCGACGGCCGCAGCGCCCTGCTCAGCGTGGCCGTGGCGCGGGCCCCGCGGGGCGCCGTCCATCATGCCGACGAGTTGCGGGACCTCGGCGATCGGCTGCTGGCCGCCTGTGGCCTGACGGCGGGCGCGGACGCGCGCGAGGCGGCCTGGGGCCTGCTGCCGGTGTTCGCGGGCCGCGCACGGCCGGCGGCGCCGGGCCCGTTGTGGGTGTTGGGCGCCGGTTCGACCTATGGTTCGGCAAAGGAGTGGCCGGCGGCCCAGGCGCGCGCCTTCGTGGCGCAGGCCGTCGGGGCGTTGGGCGTGCGGGTGGCCGTGCTCGGCGACGGTGCGGCGGCGGCGTTCGCCGCGGAGGTGGCCGCGGGCCTGCCGGTGGCCGCCGGCGGGCGAGCCGAACCGTGGGCCGGCGTGCTCGACCTGACCGGCCGCACGGGCATCGCCGAGGCTGCGGACCTGCTGGCCTCGGCCGACGGCTTCGTCGGCAACGACAGCGGCCTCATGCACCTGGCCGGGGCGCTGGGGGTGCCCACGGTCGGGATCTTCGGATCGACGAACCCGGGCTGGACCGCCCCGCTGGGCCCGCGCGTGCGCACGCTGGCAGCCGAGGGCTTCGCCTGCCGTCCCTGCTACCGGCGCACCTGCAACCAGCCGCGGTTCTGCCTGGCCACCATCGGTCCGGACGCGGTGCTCGCCGCCCTGGCCGACCTCGGGGCGACGACGGCGAAAGGATCCGCATGACGGTCTGGCGTGCCCCTGCAACTGCCCTGGCGCCGGCGCCGGTCCTGTTCCTGGACCGCGACGGCGTGGTGATCGAGGATCGCCACTACCTGGCCGACCCCGAGGGCGTGGTGCTGGTGGCCGGCGCCGCGGACGCCATGCGCACGGCCCATGCCGCGGGCTTCCGGGTCGTGGGCGTCAGCAACCAGTCGGGCCTCGGCCGCGGACGCTTCGGGCCCGGGGAATTCGCCGCGGTGATGGAGCGGCTCGAGCAGCTGTTGGCGTCCGAGGGCGCGGCCTTCGATGCGTTCCACTACTGCCCGCACGGTCCCGACGACGGCTGCCGCTGCCGCAAGCCCGCGCTGGGCCTGCTCGAGGAGGCGGCGCTGCGCGTGCCCTTCGATCCCGCACGCAGCTGGGTCATCGGCGACAAGGCCAGTGACGTCGCGCTGGCCCTGGGCGCCGGGCTCGGTGCGGTGCTGGTGCACACCGGCTACGGCGCCGGCGCTTCCGCCGGGGTCCAGGCGCGCTGGGGCGGCGAGCCGCGCGTGCTGCAGGCGCCGGACCTGCCGGCCGCCATCGCGGCGATCCTGGCCCGCGGGACGTCCGGGCAGCCATGACCTGGACCCTGGACGGACGGCCGCTGCGCCGCGTGCTGGTGACGAGGCTGCGCTACCTCGGCGACGTCGTCATGGCCACGGTGGTGGCCGATGCCCTGAAGGCGGGCGACCCGGACGTGGAGGTCGGGTTCCTCTGCGAGGCGGGTCATGCCGAGGTGCTCGTCGGGCACCCGTCGCTGGACCGGATCCATCGCCTGGGTGCGGCCCGGCGCGGCGCCGACGCCGCCGCCCGGGCGCCGGTGACCGGCGCACCGACCGCACGCGGCACCGCCGGTACGGTCATCGACCTCGCGCGGACGCGCTACGACCTGGCGGTCGATCTCTTCTTCAATCCGCGCAGCGCGTGGCTGCTGCGCCTGGCCGGCATCCCGCAGCGCATCGGCGGCACGGCCGGCAGCCGGCGGCGGCTGTACACGCACGCCGTGCCGCGGCGCGCGGTCGAGGATCCCCGGGACGTGCTCGGGCGGCGGGCTCCCGGCGGCCTGGGCGAGCACCTCTGCCGGCTGGCGCCGCTGCGCCAGGCACCGACCGGGCAGCCCTTCCTGGCCTGGCTCGACGGCTGGGCCGCCGGGCATCCGGTGCTGCCGCACCTGCCGCGGCGCAACGCGGGCGAGCCTGCGCAGGCCGCGCTGGCGGGCGTGGCGCTGGCGCCGGGCGACCGGTACGTCCTGCTCGCGCCGGGTGCGACCTGGCCGGCCAAGGAATGGCCTGCGGCCCATTGGTCGGCGCTGGCGCCGGCCGTCGAGCGCCGGACCGGGCTGCCGGTGGTGACCCTGGTGCCTCCGGGCCGCGAAGGCGCCTGGCCCGACCTGCCGCGGCGGTTGCCCGTGCTGCCCCTGGCCGCGGTGCTGGACCTCGTGTCGTCGGCCGCGGCGCTGGTGACGGTCGACGGCGGCGTGATGCACGCCGGCGTGGCCCTTGGCGTACCGGTGCTCGCCCTGTTCGGCCCGACCGATCCGGGCATCTGGTTTCCCTACGGCGCGGCGCCCGAGGCGCGCGTGCTGGCGACGCGCCCGGCCTGCCACCCGTGCTCGCGGCACGCCTGCCCGGACGCCGAGTTCGTCTGCCTGCCCGGCCTCGACCCGGCGGCCGTGCTCGATGCGCTGGTCGGCCTTGCCGGGTCCCCGGCGCGAGGGAGGCGTGGATGATCCCCCTGCGCACGCCCCGCCGCATCCTGCTCATCCGGCGCCGCGCGCTGGGCGATGCGCTGGTGACGCTGCCGGCGGTGCTGGCGGTCCGCGCGGCGTGGCCGGCCGCCGCCGTCGACCTGGTGGTGGATCGTCCCTTCGCGCCCCTGCTGCTCGACCTGCTGGCAGGACGGGACGCAGGCATCCAGGTGGTCAGCTGGCCGTTGCCCGGTCCCGCAGGATGGGTCGCGAGGCTGCGCGGCGCCGGCTACGACCTGGTCATCGACTGGCTGGGCAACCCGCGCACGGCCCTGTGGACGGCGCTCAGCGGCGCTGCGGTCCGCGTGGGCTACGACCTGCCGCGGCGGCGCTGGGCCTACAACGTGCGCGTGCCGCGCGAACGCGTGGAGGGCCGCAGCGTCGATGCGTTCGCCGGGGAGTCGTTCCTCGATCCCCTGCGGACGCTCGGGGTGGAGGTCGCCCCCTGGCGCAGCGGATGCGCGGCCGGGTATGCTCCGGCGGACGGGGCCCTGGGCGAGGCCTACCGGCAGTGGCGGCAGCGGTGGGATCCCGCGGGACGCCGGCCGACGGCGGTGATCATGAGCGCCACCTGGCCGGCCAAGGCCTGGCCTGCCGGGCACGTCGTCCGGCTGGTCCGGATGCTGGAGGCCGCCGGAGCCGAGCCGCTGGTCATCCTGGGCCCGGGGGACGCGCCCCTGGGCGAGGCCCTGCGGCCGCACCTCGAGCCGGCGCTGTTCGCGCCCCCGACCAGCCTGGTCGAGTTGGCCGACCTCGTGGCCGCGTGCCGGGCCTGCGTCGGCACGGACAACGGTTCGCGGCACCTGGCTGCGGCTTTGGGCGTGCCGACGGTGACGCTGTTCGGGCCCACCAGCGTGGCGGGCTGGAACCCGCCCGGGCCCCGGCACGTTCCGCTGAGGACGGGGGAGCCGTGCTCGCCGTGCAACCTGACCGAGTGCCCCGTGGAGGGGCACCCGTGCCTGGAAGGGCTGCAGCCCGGGCGCGTGGCCGAGGCCGTGACGGCCTTGACGGCCTTGACGAACCGGCGGACCGCCGGTGCTGGAGGGAAACCATGACCGCTCGCGCGCTTTGCGCCGCCCTCGTGGCGGCCATCCTCGTCGCCACGGCCGGATCGGCAGCCGCCGCCGGCGCCGTCGCCGACTCGCTGCTGGTCCTGGCCTCGCCGTCGGTGTACGGCCCCGGCGAGAAGATGACCTTCTCCATCGACTACGGCATCATCAACGCCGGCGACGGCACCCTCGAGGTGATGGACGTGGCCGAGTTCGCCGGCCGTCCGGTGTACCGCGTCGAGAGCAAGGCCAACAGCAACCGGTTCTTCTCGTCGGTCTACAAGGTGCGGGACAAGGTCCAGACCTACATCGACATCGAGCACCAGCACAGCCTGTACTTCTCCAAGCGGCTGCGGGAGGGTGACTACAAGAAGACGGTCGAGGTCACCTTCGACCAGCAGGCGGGCAAGGTCCGCTTCGCCGACGGCAAGGTGCAGGACACCGTCCCCGGCGTGCAGGATGTCCTGTCGGCCTTCTTCTACGTGCGCAATCTGGACCTGGCGCCCGGCAAGGTCTACAGTGTGCCGGCGCACAGCTCGAAGAAGACCTACGACCTGAAGGTGATCGTGCACGGGCGCGAGCGGGTCGAGGTCAAGGCCGGAGCGTTCGACTGCTTCGTGGTCGAGCCGGTCATCGAGGGCGACGGCCTGTTCAAGCACGAGGGCAAGCTCACGATGTACATCACCGACGACGCGCGCCGCATCCCGGTGCTGATCAAGACCAAGGTGCCGGTCGGCTCCATCGACGTGCAGTTGACCGAATACCGCCCGGGACGCTCCCTGGCGCCCTTCGACCCGCGAAAGGATGCGGAATGAGCGATCACCCGGCGCGTTCCCTGGTGCCGCCGGACGGATGGCTCGGGCCGGTCGCCGCCGAGCGCGCGCCCGTCTCGCCGGGCTTCGTGTGGGCGGCGACGGCCCTGGCCCTGCTCGTGCGCCTGGCCGGCCTGACGTCGCAGTCGCTGTGGGTCGACGAGATCATGACCTGGCGCGCCGTCCGCCCCGACGCCGGGCTGTCGTTCCTCGCCCAGATCCGCGACGCCATCCAGGGGCCCCTGTACCTGGCGGTGGTCTGGCCCCTGGTGCGGCTGGGCCCTCCCGAGCTCATGCTGCGGCTGCCGGCCGCGCTGGCGGGCGCCGCGGTGGTGCCGGTGGTGGCGGCGGTGGCCGCGCGGTTGCTGGATCGCCCGGCGGCCCGGCTCGCGGTGCTGCTGGTCGCCATCAACCCGTTCCTGGTGTGGTACAGCCAGGAGGCGCGGGGCTACGCCTTCCTGGTGCTGTTCGGCGCCCTGATGGTGCTGGCCTTCCTGCGCTTGCGGGAAGCGGGCCCCAACGTGGGGGACGGCGTCCTCTTTGCCCTGGCCTCCGCGGCGACGGTCTGGAGCAACCTGTCCGGGCTGTTCCTGTGGGCCGCCCTGGGCCTGGCGGTGCTGTTGGAGCGGCCGCGCGCGGGGCGCGCCTGGCTGGGGTGGGGATGGGCGTTCCTGGGCGGGTTCGCCGCCGCCCTGCCCTGGCTGCTGCAGGCCGCCGGCATCTGGGCTGTCGACCGCATCGTTCCGGGGGCCGGGACCGGCGAGGCGCTGCGCGGCGACACCACGTTCACGCCGTCAGCCCTGCCGTACACGTTCTTCACCTTCTTCTTCGGCTTCACCTTGGGGCCATCGCTTCAGGAACTGCACGAGCCCGGCCGGATGGCTGCGGTGCGGCAGGCGGCGGGCTGGCTGGCGGCCGGGCTGGTCCCGGCGGCCTTGGGCTTCGCCTGGGGCCTGGGGCACCTGGGACGTCGCGAGCGGCAGCGGTGGTCGTTGGCGGTCCTGGTCGCGGTCCCGGCGGTGATCCTGCTGCTCCTGGCGGTGCGCAACGTGAAGCCGTGGAACCCCCGCTACCTCGCGGCGGTCGTGCCGTGGGTGCTGATGATCACGTCGTGGGGCCTGCTGCGCCTGCCGCGCCGCGCCGGGCCGGTGCTGGCGTTCCTGCTGGTGGCCGTGACCATGGCCAGCCTGGTGAACCTGCGTTTCTCGAGCCGCTACGCCCGCGAGGACATCCGCGGCGCGGCCGCCTGGGCCTCGGCGCAGGCCGACGCGCACCGGCCGGCGCTCGTGCCGGTGATCACCGGCGTGTGGCGGTTCTACGATCCGGCGGGTGGTCCCGTCATCGACGCCTTCGGCACGCCGCCGTTGCGCTCGCCCGCCGACGCCGACGCCTACCTCGCATCGCGCCTGGAGGGCGTCGACCGCCTTTGGTACGTCGCGGCCCGCACCTGGGACTTCGATCCGCACGGCCTGCTGGTGCCGG
>DAOPJF010000101.1:0-8166 GCA_035399525.1 Candidatus Krumholzibacteriia bacterium
TAGCCAAACTGTCACCCAACACGGCGTCGGCGCTGGAATCCGTGGCGACCAACCCCTTCGCCATCACACCCGTAACCGCCAGCGACCGCGCCGAACTCATCGCGCAGATGGCGACGCTCGCCGACGCCGCCTCGGCCAGCGATCGCCGCACCAGGTGCGGATGTTCGGCCGACCCGACGTTGGCGGCCGACGACTCGCGCACGCGCCCGGACGTCGATTCGTAGGCGTTGTTGTACAGCACCAGGGCCGCGTCGCCGCCGCGGCGGTTGGCGTAGGCGAAGACGTTCTCGTCGACCCAGCCGCCGTCGCTCTCGAAGTCGAACAGGGCGAAGTGCTCGACGCCCGAGAACAGGGCGCGGCGGCGCAGCAGCGGGAAGATCTCCCGCTCGTGGCGCGCGACCATGCCCTGGTCGACGGGCTCGTCCCAGTAGGCGCGGCGGTACTCCATGCCGTACTTTTCGGTGAAGCCCTCGACCTGGCCGTGGCCCACCATGGGCAGGCCGGGCATGGTGGCCAGCAGCACGCAGCAGCCGAAGTACTTGTCGCCGCGCCCGAACTGCTCGACGGCGGTCTTCTCGTCGGGGTTGTTCATGAAGTTCACGAACCGGCCGAGCACCGCGGGGCTGAACTCGAGCACGTTCCTGATGGTCTGCCGGTACTTCTGGTTGTCCTCCATCTTCAGCATGTTCATGAACGCCGAGTTGTAGACCCGGTGCATGCCCAGCGTGCGGACGAAGTAGCCCTCCATCAGCCAGAAGGCCTCCGCCAGCAGCAGCGTGCCCGGGGCCTCGACGGCCACGCGGTCGACGACCTCGCGCCAGAACTCGACGGGGAAGGCCGCGTCGAAGTCGGGGCGTGACAGGCCGTGCTCGGCGCGCGAGGGGATGGCGCCCGCGTCGCCCGGCGCGGGGAACCACAGGCGCTGGTAGTGCTTCTTGGCCAGGGTCATGGCCGCGTCGAAGCGGATGATGGGGAACATGCGCGCCACGTGGATGATCACGTCGCTGACGGCGCGGCGCACCTCCGGCAGCATGAAGTTCAGCTGCGCGGTGTCGTTCCACGGCATGCTGGTGCCGTCGTTGCCGTGGTAGATGTAGCGCACCTGGCCCGTGCGCTCGTCCACCCGCTGGAAGACCACCGCCGCGTCGCTGTGGTTCCAGTAGCCGTCCTCGATGCGCACCGTCACGCCCGGCGCGTGGCACAGGTCCTCGCAGCCGTAGGTGTAGTTGGGGTAGGGGGGATGGTCCAGCTGCAGGAAGTACTCGGGATGCTCGACCACCCAGCGGCTGTCGATGCCCATGTGATTGGGCACCATGTCGCTGGCCAGGCGGATGCCGCGCCGCGCGGCGCGCTCGCGCAGGTCCGCCCACGCGGCCTGGCCGCCCAGGTCGGCGGCGATCTCGTATTCCTTCAGCGCGTAGGCGCTGGCCGCGGCGTCGGGGTTGCCCATCCACTGCTTGATGGTGCGCGAGGCGGTCGAGCGCTCCCACAGGCCGATCAGCCACAGGCCGTTCACGCCCCACGACGCCAGCTTGTCCAGCTCGGCGTCGGGCACGTCGGCCAGGGTGCGCACCGGGCGGCGGTGCCAGCGCGACAGCTGGTCAAGCCACACGTACACCGACTTGGCCATCAGCACCACGTTGGCCATCCAGTCGGCGTCGCGGCTGAAGGCCTCGGGCTCGGGCCCGTGGGCGCCCCAGGCCGCCGAGCCCGGCCCGAAGGTCAGCACCGGCGGCGGACCCGGCTCGCCCGTGCGCCGCACGTCCACCTCGCTCAGCACGTCCAGGGCCGACTGCACGCCCGACAGCAGCTCGGGCGGCAGCAGGTCGGACCAGTGCTCGAGCATCCAGCGCAGCTGGCCGTCCAGCGAGTGGGGGCTCGCGCGCAGGGGTGCGCGCAGCAGCGCGAACAGGGGCTGGCCGGCCAGCCCGGCCGGCTCGTCGCCGTCCAGGTGCCGCTCGAGGTCGGTGACCAGGGCCAGGTAGCCGGCCCGGCGCTGCAGCTCGTCGTCGTCGAAGAGCGGCTGCGCGGGGGCCGCGGCCGGGTTGGTCGTGTTCAGGAACAGCATCATCATCTCGAGGGTCACGCGGTCAGCCGCGGGATCCTCGGCGGCGTCGGCGGCGAAGCGCGGCGGGCGGCTGCCGCCGGGCCGCACCTCGGCCGGCGGGAACAGCTCGGCGAAGGCATCGAGCGCGTGGGCCACCTCGTCGGGGCCCAGGCGCTCGGCCGCGCGCGAGCGGCCGCGGGCCAGGCTGCCCGGGTTCTCCTGCTCGACGTAGCGCCGGGCCAGCCAGCGCAGCACGGTGTTGACGGTGCGCAGGGCCAGCAGGTGCTCGGCCGGGGGCGGCGGCGTCGTGTCCAGGCGCGGCGCCACCTGGCGCAGGGTGCGGGCGGCGTCGCCCCCGGCCCCGGCCAGGGCGTCGGCCACGTGGTAGCGCTCCCAGGCCCGGTCGGCCAGGGGGATGTCCAGGACGAAATAGGTCCGCGAGGCGCTCTGGGGCGGGATCATCGGCTCGGGGTCGCCTTTCCTGCTTGATCGGGGTGCCGGGAAGCTCACATTATCCGGAGGTTGCGCCAAAACACAAGGGCCGGAACCAGCGGCCCGCCGCCGGGGAGTTTCCCAAAGTGAAGAAGATCATCCGCATCGGCAACGCCGGAGGCTACTGGGGCGACGACCTGGACGCCTTCCGCCGCCAGCTCATGGGCGGCCCCCTGGACTACATCACCATGGACTTCCTGGCGGAGATCACCATGTCGATCCTCCGCAAGCAGCAGCTGAAGAACCCCGAGCTGGGCTACGCCACCGACTTCCTGACCCAGCTCGAGGGCACCCTGCCGGAGATCGTCCGCCGCGGCGTGCGCGTCATCACCAACGCCGGCGGCGTGAACCCCGCCGGCCTCGGCCGCCGCATCCGTGACCTGGCCCTGTCCATGGGGCTCGAGGTGAAGGTGGGCGTGGTGGACGGCGACGACATCGCCGACCGCCTCGACGAGCTGGCGGCCGCCGGCGAGGCCTTCACGAACATGGAGACCGGCGCGGCGTTCGCGCCGGTGCGCGACCGCGTGGCGGCGGCCAACGTCTACCTGGGCGCCGAGCCGGTGGTCGCGGCGCTCGACGCCGGCTGCCAGATCGTGGTCACCGGCCGCGTCACCGACACGGGCATCACGCTCGCGCCCATGATCCACGAGTTCGGCTGGAAGATGGACGACTGGGACCGCATGGCCGCGGGCATCGTCGCCGGGCACATCATCGAGTGCGGCGCGCAGGCCTCGGGCGGCAACCTGACCGACTGGCAGCAGGTGCCCTCGTTCCGCGACATCGGCTACCCCATCATCGAGATGAAGGCCTCGGGCGACTTCACCGTCACCAAGCACCCGCGCACCGGCGGCCAGGTCAGCCTCAAGTCGGTCAAGGAGCAGCTCGTCTACGAGATGGGCGACCCCGGCCAGTACATCTCGCCCGACGGCGTGGCCTTCTTCGACACCATCCGCGTCGTCGAGGGCGGCCCCAACAAGGTGAAGGTGTCGGGCGTGCGCGGCGGCCCGGCGCCCGCCATGTTCAAGGTCTCGATGGCCTACGAGGACGGCTGGAAGGCCGACGGCGAGGTGCTGGTCTGCGGCCCGGACATCCGGGCCAAGGCCGCGGCCCTGGCCGACGTCTTCTGGCGCAAGGTGGGCACGGACTTCGCGCGCACCTCGACCGCGCTGGTGGGCGCGGGCAGCATCTGGCCCGAGAGCCTGAACCGGTACGAGCCCAACGAGATCTTCCTGCGCTTCGGCGTGGCCGACCAGGACCGCGGCAAGCTCGAGGCCTTCAGCAAGGCCCTGCCGGCGCTGATCCTGGCCGGGCCCAGCGGCATGGCCGTCTCCACCCGCGGCCGCCCGCGCCCGCAGCAGGTGATGGCCTACTGGCCGGCGCTGATCCGGCGCGACCGCGTCGACGCGCGCGTGCGGGTGCTCGAGCCCGACGGCGGCGAGACCGTGCGCACCATCGCCTTCCCGGTGCGCGGCGAGCCGGGCGAGCCCTGCCGCAGCGACGAGCCGCGCCGCCGGCCCAAGGCGCCGACCTTCACCGGCGCGAAGACCCGCGTGCCGCTGCGCCGCCTGTGCTACGCGCGCAGCGGCGACAAGGGCGACACCAGCAACATCGGCGTGCTGGCCAGGTCGCCGCGAATCTACGCGTGGCTGCTCGGGTATCTCACCGCGGCGAAGGTGAAGCGCTTCTTCGGCGACAAGGTCGCCGGCCAGGTCACCCGCCACGAGCTGGACAACCTCGAGGGCCTGAACTTCCTGCTCGAGGGCGCCCTGGGCGGCGGCGGCACGTCGAGCCTGCTGGTCGACCCGCAGGGCAAGACCATGAGCCAGGCCCTGCTGCAGATGGAGGTCACGGTCCCCGCATCGCTGCTGCGCGGGCTGTAGGCCGCCGGGACGGGAGAGCATGCATCCGCTGGTCGTCGCGGGCCTGGTGGTGACCTTCGCCGTGCTCGGCGTGGTCGGCTACCGGGCCGAGCAGAAGCGCCTGCGCCTGTTGCGCCACTGGGTGCGTGCGCGGGGGCTGGTCGAGCGCCCCGGCAAGGTGCGCGGATGGGACGTGCGCTACCCGGGCCTGAAGCTGTTCGGGCGCGGCCACTCGCGTCATGCCGACCACGTGTTCGAGGGCGCGTACGGCGGGCGCCCGGTGACCTGCCTGGACTACGTGTTCGTCACCGGCTCGGGCAAGAACCGCACGACGCACCGGCGCGCGGTGGTGGTCATGGAGGCGGGGTTCGTGACCATCCCGCTGGAGATCCGCCGCGAGCACGTGCTGGACAAGGTGGGCGAGTTCCTCGGCGCGGGCGACATCGACTTCGAGTCGGCCGAGTTCAGCCGCACCTTCCACGTCGCGTCGCCCGACCGCAAGTGGGCCTACGACGTGATCCACACGCGCACCATGGAGTACCTGCTGCAGGCGCCGGCCTTCACGGTGGCGTTCGGCCTGGGCGAGGTGGCCGTCTGGCGCACCGGGCGCCTCGAGGGTCCCGCGGCCGACGAGGCCCTGAAGATGGCGCGGCGCATGATCGAGCTCGTGCCCGACTACGTGGTCCAGCAGATGAAAGGCGGACAACGATGAGCTGGCAGATCATCCCGATCACCGTGGGCGTGGTCCTGCTGTGGATGGCCCTGATCTACAACGGGCTGGTGCGCATCCGGCAGCAGGTGCGCGAGTCGTGGTCCGGCATCGACACCGAGCTGAAGCGGCGCTACGACCTGATCCCCAACCTCGTGGAGACGGTGCGGGGCTACGCCTCCCACGAGCGCGAGACCCTCGACGCGGTGACCACGGCCCGCGCCCGCGCCGCCGCCTCGCAGGGCACGCCCGCGGCCCAGGCCGCCGACGAGAAGCCCCTGGTGGACGAGCTGCGCCGCCTGTTCGCCGTCTCCGAGCGCTACCCCGAGCTGAAGGCCAGCTCCCACTTCCTGGACCTGCAGAAGGAGCTGGCCAACACCGAGGACCGCATCCAGGCCGCCCGGCGTTTCTACAACGCCAACGTCCGCGACCTGAACACCCGCATCGAGGTCTTCCCCAGCAACCTGGTGGCCGGCCTGTTCAGCTTCCGGCGGGCCGAGTTCTTCGAGGTCGAGACCGGCAGCGTGCGCGAGGTGGTGGACGTCTCCTTCCCCTGAGACTGTCCTACGCAAAACCTGTAAAGTCCTGCCGCCTCCGGCCGATGAACCCGGAAGCACCATCAAGCCGCACCGGCGGCGGAGGACCTGCATGCAGACCGCGCCCGAACGGGCCCGACCCACGACCGAAGCCGCCGCCCCGCGCGTGCTGCTCGTGGAGGACAACCCCATCAACATGAAGCTGGCCAAGAGGTTGCTCGAGCGCCTGGGCTGCCGCGTGGACACCGCCGAGAACGGCGAGGAGGGTGTCCGCATGCACCAGGCCGGCAGCTACGACGCCATCTTCATGGACTGCCAGATGCCCGTCATGGACGGCTTCGAGGCCGCCCGGCGCATCCGTGAGGCCGGCGGCGAGGGGCCCCGGCTGCCCATCATCGCCGTGACGGCCAACGTGCTGCCCGACGACCAGGTGCGCTGCTTCGCCTCGGGGATGGATGACATCATCACCAAGCCGTTGCAGCCCAATGTCTTTGCCGAAGCGTTGGCCCGCTGGTGCGGGTACCGGACGCCCTCGGCGGCCTGATCCGGGCCCCATTCCGACCTGTATTTTTTGTTGTCTAGTGACATTTCTTTTGTGCTATAATCATCCCTACGCCCAAGGAGGATGATTCGTGCACCGTCCCCGTCCGATCCCGGCAACCCGCATCCTGGCCGTCCTGGCCATGGCGCTCGTGGCCGCCGCAGGCCCCGCCGCCGCGGCGTGGGACGCCCGCAACCCGGTGCGCCCGGTGGTCGATGCGGCGGACCCGGCCCGCATCCTCGTCCGCTTCGAGCTCCCGGCCTTCACGCTGACCCCCGCCGACGTGGACGGGACGACCGTCACCGTCGTGGACCTGCCCGGCGTCGAGCTGCGCCGCGAAGCGGGTCTGCCCGAACTGCCGATGCTGACCGCGTCGCTGGCCCTGCCCGCCGACGGCAAGGTGCGGCTGGAGATCGTCGGCATCAGCGAGCACACCGTCGCCGTCGCCCCCGTCATCCCGTCGCTGGGCCACCTGTCGCGCAACGCCGATCCCGCCGACGCGGTGCGCACCTTCGCGCCCCTGTACGCCGACGGCGGCGCCTGGCCCGAGGCCGCGGTCGAGCTCGGCCGACCCTTCCTGGTCGGCACGCAGCGCGGCGTCACGCTGCGCCTGCAGCCCCTGCGCTACGACGCCGGCCGCGGCGTCCTGACCGTCACCGACCGCATCGAGATCGCCGTGGTGTCCGAGGGTACCGGCGGCATCAACCCGGCGCCTGCCGGCGGCGCCCGGTCGCCCCTGGGCGAGCGCCTGTTCGTCAACGCCCCCCTGGCGGACGACGCCAAGAGCTTCACCACGGGCGATCGCCCGGGCCGCATGCTGATCGTGGTCGCCGACGCCTTCGCCGACGCCGTCGCCCCGCTGGCGCAGTGGAAGACCCGCCGCGGCATCGAGGTCGAGGTCGCGACGGTGTCCTCGCTGGGCGGCACGTCCGCCGGCATCGCCGCGGGCATCGCCCAGCGCTGGTCGACCCAAGGGATCGACTGGGTGCTGCTGGCGGGCGACCGCGAGTGGGTGCCCACGCGGACCGGCACCTACGACGGCTCGGACAGCGACACCCGCTACGCCCTGGTCTCGGGCGATGACCTGATGCCCGACCTGTTCGTCTCGCGCATCCCCGCACGCACGTCCGCCGACCTGGCCCAGCAGGTGGCCAAGTTCATCGCCTACGAGCGCGACGCCGCGCCGACCGGCGCGACGGGCTACACCCGCGCCGCCGGCATCGCCAGCAACGAGGGCACGCCGGCCGACGACGTGCGCTGCGACAACCTGCGGGCCGACCTGCTGGCCACGGGCTTCACCGGCGTCGACCAGCTGTACCAGCGCACCGGCGCCACCGCCGCCGACGTGCGGGCCGCGGTGCTCGAGGGGCGCAGCCTCATCAACTACATCGGCCACGGCACGGGCACGGCCTGGACGAGCGTGCCGTTCAGCGTGACCGACGTGACGGCGCTGAACAACAGCCGCTGGCCGTGGATCGTGGACGTCTCCTGCTCCAACGGCGAGTTCGCCCGCACCACCTGCCTGGCCGAGGCCTGGATGCGGGCCGGCACCGCGGCGGCGCCCGCCGGCGCGGTGGCCGTGGTCGCCGCCAGCTCGGTGGCGCCCTGGACGCCGCCCACGGTCATGCAGTCCGAGATCGTGGACCTGCTGGCCTACGGCCAGGAGCGCACCATCGGCGCCCTGCACATGGCCGGCCTCGTGCGGGTGCTCGACGTGTACGGCGGCCTGTCGGTGGCCACGCAGGTGCTCGAGCAGTTCAATCTCTTCGGCGATGCGTCGCTGCAGGTGCGCACCCGCGCGCCCGGCGTCTTCATGGTCGATGCGCCGGGCGCCGTGGCCCCGGACGCCGGCTTCACCGTCTCGACCAAGACCGCCGGCGCGGTCGTGGCCGTGTCGGCCGGCGCGACGCTGTACGGCTATGGCCGGTCCGGCGCCGACGGCGCCGCGCAGGTGGCGTGCGCAGCCACGCCACCTGCGCGGC
>DAOPJF010000102.1:0-8164 GCA_035399525.1 Candidatus Krumholzibacteriia bacterium
AGCACGTCCGGCCCGTCGAGCTGCGTGTAGGGATGGTCGCCCTCGCCGCTGTAGCCCGACAGCGACTCGCGCCAGCTGGCCACGGCGACCGAGCCGTCGGCGTCGCCCACCAGGCAGACCATCTCCAGCGGCGTCTTCAGCGTGTCGTACTGGTCCTGCAGCCAGGCCTTGATGGCGGTGTTGCTGGTGCCGATGTCGGTGGTCGAGGCGACCACGACGTTGTAGCCCTGGCGCGCGCGCCACTCGAGCAGCGGCTGCACCGCCGCCTGCACCGCCAGGTCGCCGGGCATGATGCAGGCCCAGGTGCCCAGGGGCACGGTGGTGACGCTGCTCTTGTCGAAGCCGAGCACGGTCTGCTCGAGCAGCGTGGCGAACGACGCGGGCAGCGGCCGGTCGGCCGTCGTGCGCGCGGGGGCCTCGGCGCTGGGCACGTACTCCAGGTCGATCTCCAGCGACGTCGCGGCCTTCAGGGTGCCGTCGGTGCGGTCCCAGGCCACCGGGTGCAGGGTCAGCGGCACCACGCGCACGCCGTGCAGGCGCGCCGGCGCGCCCACCTCGGCTGCGGGCGCGGCGTCGGCCGCGGCCTTGTCCGAGTACCAGGCGCGGTCCCAGAGCAGGGGCGCGTTGGCCGCCTGCAGGTCCTGCGCCGGCACCGGCAGCCAGGCGCCGTCCAGCGTCGTGGTGCGCTGCGCGACGTTGCGCACGCGCACGGTCATGCCCTCGGGCACCGCCACCAGCCGCGAGATCACCGGCAGCGCCGGTCGCCCCGGTGCGCCCTGCAGTTCGCCGCCCGCGATGGTCACCTCGCTGAAGGCCGTGCCGTCCATCTCGACCCCACGCACGTCGACGGCGCCGATGGCCACCTGAACGACGGGACCGCCGGCCTTGTCCGCCAGCAGCTGCCAGGTCGGTTCCCCGGCGGCCTGCGTCGGATCCAGGACGATGGTGCGGGGAGCATCTTCGGCCGCGGCGGCGCACGCCATCACGAGCGCGGCGCCCAGGGCCAGCAGGACGGAGCGGGACTTCATCATCGGGACGACCTCTTCACCAGGGCGGGTGCAAGGACGCCCCGGTGTTCACAGGGGTGAACGCAGGGAGCGGGCGATCGCCGTCATGGGACGAACGAACGGCGGCCGACTTGCCGCCGCGATCCAACGGAGAGCTCCCCGCTCGCGAGTATAGCAAAGGTCCGCCGGGCTCTGGTTCGTTTTGTGCGGTGACCTTGCGTTTATGTGTTGCGGAAACGCCACAAAATCCGCGGTTTATCGGCCCATTGTCACAATCGCGTGAGAATTTCCCGGTGGCCGCTGGGACTTCGGCTCCGCTATAATCCGACATCGCCGATGACGCTCGCCCGTCAGGGTCGTCCTTGCACCGACGACCCCTTCCGCATCCCTCGGCGAAGGAAGGTACCACCCATGCTGCGCTCCCTCGCTTCGGTCCGGGCTGCGGTCCTCGTGGCCGCATTGGTCTTCGCGCTGCCGAGTTTCGCCGCCGTGCGCCATGTGCCCGCCCAGTACGCCCAGATCCAGTCGGCCATGGTCGCCGCCGCGCCGGGCGACACCGTGCTGGTGGCCGCCGGCACGTACTTCGACTGCACGCATCCCACCGAGGGCGCCGGTTCGACGCCGGCCTGCGTCATCATGGCCTCGGGCGTGACGCTGCGCGGCGCGGGCGTCGACGCCACCATCATCGATGCGCAGTCGCTGGGCCGCGGCATCTTCATCGAGAACGTCAGCGGCTGCCGCGTGGAGAACCTGCAGGTGCGCGCCGCCTACGCCGCCATCTACGGGGCGGGCATCCTGGTGCGCAACGCGGGGGCCACCGTGGCGGTCACCGACGTGAAGGTGACCCAGTGCACCGACGGCGGCGTCATCTGCATCAACAGCGCGAGCCCCACCCTGACGCGCGTGGAGATCAGCCACAACGCCGCCAAGCAGGGCGGCGGCCTGGCCATCGAGGAATCCAGCAGCCCGCAGGTCGTCGACTGCAACATCCACCACAACAGCGCGCCCTCGGGCGCGGGCGTGTTCATCCGCACCAACTGCGCGCCGGTGATCGACGGCTGCACCATCGCCGACAACACCATCACCGCCGACTTCGGCAACGGCGGCGGCATCGCGGCCCAGAACGCGGCGCCGGTCATCACCGGCTGCACCATCACCGGCAACACCACGCTGGGGTACGGCGGCGGCGTGGCCTTCGTGCAGGGCGCGACGGGCCTGATGGAAGACTGCCGCATCGAGGGCAACGACGCCGCGGGCACCTACAGCCTGGGCGGCGGCGTGGCCGTCAGCCAGAGCAGCCCGACGCTGCGCGGCCTGGTCATCGTGAACAACTCCTGCACCGGCTTCTACGCCGAGGGCGGCGGCCTGGACATCTCGTTCACGCCGGCGCCGGTGCTGGAGAACTGCACCATCGCCTCCAACGCCACCAGCGCCAACGGGTTCGGCGGCGGCATGTCGGTGCAGTTCGGCGCGGCGCCGTCCGTCACGCGCTGCATCATCGCCGGCGCCACGGCGGGTCAGGCCATCTACTGCCTGGCCGCCACGCCGGTCGTCGCGTGCAGCGACCTCTGGGGCAACGCCGGCGGCGACGCGGTGTGCGGCACCGACGGCGGCGGCAATTTCAGCCTCGATCCGCAGTTCTGCGACGCGGGCGCCGGGTCGTTCGGCCTGCAGGGCACCAGCCCCTGCGCGCCGGGCAACCACGGCGGATCGTGCGCCGCCGAGGTCGTGGGCGCCCTGCCCGCCGGCTGCGGCGCGTCGCCCGTGCCGATGCCCGCGGTGGCGGGCCTGGTGGTCGGCTGCCAGCCCAACCCGTTCAATCCCGCCACCACCGTGTGGTTCGAGCAGGCGGTCGCCGGTCCCGTGCAGGTCGACATCTACGACGTGCGCGGCCGCCGCGTCGACGGCCGCACCTTCGCCGACGCGCCCGCCGGCCGCACGAGCTTCACCTGGCGCGGCGTCGACGACCAGGGCCGGCTGCTGCCCAGCGGCGTGTACCTGTGCCGCGTCAGCACTGCCCGCGACGTCTCCACCCGAAGGATGAGCCTGATCCGATGAAGCCTGCCTGCCTGGGCCGCTGCGCGGCCTCCTGCCTGGTCCTGGCCGCCAGCCTGGCGGCCGGGACCGTGTTTGCCGGGGACCCGGAAGGTTCGACGGCACGGACGGTCACTCCCGCATCCACGACCGTGCGCTGGCCCGCGCCGTCCGCCGACAAGGCCGGCGGCGTCCAGGGCCGCCTGGTGGCCCTGCCCCGCGACGCCTCGCGCGTCGAGGCCGTGCTGGCCGAGGGCGCGGCGACCGGCGTGGCCACCAGCCGCGTCATGATCGTGCGCGGCCGGCCGGTGGTGGTCGCCTCGGTCGAGGGTGCGGCCGGTCCGGTGGCCGTGGCCGTGAACCACGACGGCGACTGGGCCCGCGACGGGGACGGCGATCGGCTGGCCTCGCCGGCGCTGGATGCGGCCCTCGGCCTCGAGCCGGGTGGCTCGGCGGCCGCGGCGCGGTACGCCGCGCGCGGCAGCTACGTCATCATCCACGCCCCGGCCTACGCCCAGGCGGCGGCCGAGCTGGCGGCCTGGAAGACGCGCAAGGGCCTGCCCACGGTCACCGTCGGCACCGACGTGTGCGGCACCAGCACCGCGGCCATCAGGGCCTGGCTGCAGGCGGCCTACGACACCTGGGACAACCCGCCCGAGTACGTGTTGCTGATGGGCGACGTGGACGTGATCCCCACCTTCTCGTTCGAGGGCAACCCGTCCGACCTGCCCTACGCCACGCTGGACGGCGACGACTTCCTGCCGGACCTCATGGTGGGGCGCTTCCCGGTGGCCAACGCCGCCGAGGCGCTGACCCTGGCCCGCAAGACGGTGATGTACGAGCGCACGCCCTCCACCACGAACACCGCCTGGTTCACGCGCTCGCTGATGGTGGCCGGCCTGACGGGCTCGACCACGCCGCCCCACACCCTGGCCTTCTGCGGCGAGCAGCTCGAGAGCCTGGGCTTCGATCCGGCCGTGGCCATCACCTCGCCCGTGCCGTACCCGCCGCTGATCGGCGCCACGCTCATCAAGCAGAACATCGACAGCGGCGTGTCGATGGTGGTCTACCGCGGCTGGGCCTACGGCTCGGGCGGCTGGGATCCGCCGACCTACACGGTCAACGACATCCCCGCCCTGGCCAACGGCGCCATGCTGCCGGTGGTCATGAGCTTCGTGTGCCTGACGGGCGACTACACCGCCAGCGAGCCGTGCTTCGGCGAGGTCTTCGTCCGGCAGGGCACGGTGGACGACCCGGCCAAGGGCGCGGTGGCCTTCATCGGCAACGGCGAGCACTGGTCGCACACGCGGCACAACGACGCCATGGCCATCTCGGTGTTCGAGCGCATCACCGAGGGCGGCGTGGCCGACCTGGGCAGCCTGCTGAACGCCGGCAAGCTGCGCTTCTTCGACTATTTCCCGGGCGAGATCGACGCCGAGACCAACGGCGAGACCTCGGTCGAGTTCTACGTGCACATCTACAACCTGCTGGGCGACCCCGAGCTGAACTACTGGCGCGGCGCGCCGCTGGCGGTGCACGCCGCCCTGCCGGCCTCGATGCCCGCGGGCGCGAACAGTCTGCAGGCCATCGTCACCGCCGTGGACGGCGGCGCACCGGTGGCCGGCGCCCGCGTAGGCGCGGTGCAGGACGGCGTGCTGCTGGGCAGCGGCCGCACCGGCCCTGACGGCCGCGTGCGCCTGGAGCTGGCCAACGTGGCGGCGGGCCCCGCGGTCGAGGTCACCGTGACCGGCGCCTCGGTGCTGCCGGTCGAGGCGTCGATCGCCACCGCGGCCGCCGACGTGTTCGTGGCCGCCACCGGCGTCGTGCTGCACGACGGCGACGGTGCGGGCAGCGGCAACGGCGACGGCGCGGCGGGCCCGGGCGAGTCGGTGGTGCTCGAGCTGGGCCTGAAGAACTTCGGCACCGCCGCCAGCGGCGCCTTCACCGTGATGGCGACGGTCACCGGCGGGCCGGCCTCGGTGTCCGGCAGCGCCGCCTTCGGCAGCCTGGACGCCGGCGGCGAGGGCTCGGCGCTGGGCGACCTGGCCGTCCAGGTGGCGGCCGGCGCCGCCGACGGCGACGTGATCGAGCTCGAGCTCATGGCGCTTCGCACCGGCGGCGGTGCCGACATCTCGGTGCTGAGCGTCCCGGTGTCCGCGCCGGCGCTCGTGCCCGTGGCCCTGGGCCCGGTCGAGGGCGCGGCCGAGCCGGGCGCCGCGACGCCCCTGGTGCTGACCCTGCGCAACGACGGCTCGCGCGCGACGGCGGGCGGCACGGTGACCCTGGACCTGCTGGGGTCGGGCGGGCAGCTGACCGGCGTGACGGCGACCTTCGGCGCCTGCGCGCCGGGCGCCGAGGTGACCACCGCGGCGGGCCTGGAGCTGGACATCGACGCGGCCACGGCCGTCGGCACGACGCTGGTGTTCGGCGCCGACCTGGCGCTCGCCGAAGGCGCCACGGCGGCCACGACCTGTGCGCTGGTGGTCGGCGACGTCGACGTGACCGCACCCGTGGGGCCGGATGCCTACGGCTACTACGCCTACGACAGCGCCGACCTCGACTACCCGGCCAGCCGGCCGCGCTACGCGTGGACCGAGATCTCGACGGCCTTCGGCGGCGCCGGCACGCGGCTGGCGTTCGCCGTTCCGGACAACCTGGCGCGCACGGTGCTGGTGGACCTGCCGTTCACCTTCCGCTACTACGGCCAGGACTACACGCGCATCCGCGTCTGCGACAACGGCTGGATCTCGTTCGACCTGGGCGACGACTACGACTTCTACAACTGGACGCTGCCCTCGACCCACGGCAACGACGCGCTGGTGGCGCCGTTCTGGGACGGGTTGAATCCCGAGATCCCGGGCGCGGGCGAGGAGAATCCCAACGGCATCGCGCCGGACGGCATCTACGCCTGGCACGACGCGGCCGCCGGGGCCTTCATCGTCGAGTGGAGCCGGCTGCCCAACTACATCCCCACGGTGCTGGGGCTGCAGACCTTCCAGGTGGTGCTGCTCGACCCGGCGACGCACCCGACCGCCGGCGGCGACGGCGAGATGCTGTTCCTGTACCGCCAGGTCAACAACAACGACACCGAGCGCATGTTCGCGTCGGTGGGCTGGGAGTCGCCCGACGGCCTGGACGGCATGCAGCTGTCCTACGACGGCCTGAACCGGGCGGGCATGGCGGCGCTGCAGCCGGGCCTCGCGATCCGCGTGACCACCGAGCCGCCGGTGCGCGTGCCGTTCGCGGCCGACCTGACGGCGACCGCGGCCGGCGACGGGGTGCACCTGGCGTGGCGTCCGGCGGACGACCGCCCGGTGCTGGGCTGGCACGTCGACCGTGTCACCGCGGGCGGCAGCGAGCGCCTGACGTCCGCGCCGCTGGACGGCGCCGCGCGGGCGTTCACCGCGCCGTCCGACCCGGCGGGCGGCGACGACGCGCGCTACGTGCTGACCGCGCTGCATCCCTACGGCAAGGCCAGCGTGGCCGCCGCGGCGACCGCCGCCGCGCCGACCCGCCTGGCGCTCAGGCCGGTCTGGCCGAACCCGTCGCGGGGCGAGACGGCCCTGGGCTTCTCGTTGCCGCGGGCGGGCACGGTGCGCCTGCGCATCTACGACGTGGCGGGCCGGCTGGTGCGCACGCTGGTCGACGGCCAGGCCGCCGCCGGCGAGGGCCTGGTGCGCTGGGACGGCCGTGACGACCACGGCGGCGCCGCCGCGGGCGGCCTGTACTTCTGCCGGCTCGAGACGGGGGCCGGCGCGGTCACCCGCAAGTTCGTGCTGATGCGGTGAGGGGGCGGGGGCGCCGATGAGGCTGATCATCCTGCTGCTGGTGCTGCTGACCGTCCTGGGCGTCTGGGAGCAGCAGCGGCATGCCCGGACGCGGCGGCGCATCCCGGTGCGCGTGCACGTCAACGGCAGCCGCGGCAAGTCGTCGGTGGCCCGGCTGATCGGCGCCGGCCTGCGCGCGGGCGGCCTGCGCGTGGTGGCCAAGACCACCGGCAGCGCGGCGGCGCTGGTGCACGTCGACGGCAGCGAGTCGCCCATCCGCCGGCGCGGCGGGCCGAACATCCGCGAGCAGCTGGCGGTCATGCGCGCGGCGGTCGCCGAGCGTTGCGACGCCCTGGTGCTCGAGTGCATGGCGGTGCGGCCCGACCTGCAGCGGGTGTGCGAGCACGGCATCGTGCACGCCACCCACGGCGTGATCACCAACGTGCGGCCCGACCACCTCGAGGTGATGGGCCCGACCATGGACGACGTCGCCGCGAGCCTGGGCGGCACCGTGCCGCGCAAGGCGGGCTTCTTCACCGCCGAGCTGGCCTACGCCGACTACCTCGGGCGGCGGGCAGGAAAGCTGGGCACGACGTGCACCGTGTGCCGCGCCGAGGACGTCACGGCCCAGGAGATGGCGGGGTTCCGCTACGTGGAGTTCGCCGACAACGTGGCCCTGGCCCTGGCGGTGTGCCAGGACGCGGGCGTCGACCGGCGCACGGCGCTCGAGGGCATGTGGGACGTGACGCCGGACGTCGGCGCGCTCACGCGCTGGCGCTGCGTCGAGGACGGCAAGCACGTCGAGTTCATCAACGCGTTCGCGGCCAACGATCCGGTCAGCTACATCCGCATCTGGGAGCGGCTGGGCCTGGACGCCGAGCCCGGGCGCGTGGTGCTGCTGATGAACGTGCGCGGCGACCGCCAGCGCCGCAGCAAGGACCTGGCCCCGCTGCTGGGCCGTGAGCTGCCGGCGGCGCACTACGCGCTGATCGGCGAGGAGACGGCGGTGTTCGGCGACCTGCTGCGGCGCCAGGGCTACCCCTCGCGCAGCCTGGTGGCCGATCTCAGCCGCCTGCCCGAGGACGCGCTGTGGCGGGCGCTGGTCGCCCTGGCGCCCGACGGCGGCGCGGTGGTGGGCGTGGGCAACATCGCGGGCATCGGCAACCGGCTGCTCGACCATGTGCGGGCAAGGAGGCTTCCGGCGTGATCTACCAGAGCATCGGCCTGGGCCTGGTCGTGAGCCTGGTCTTCTCGGAGATCCTCGGGCTGGCCGCGGGTGGCCTCGTGGTGCCGGGCTACATCGCCCTGTACCTGGACCAGCCGCTGCGCGTGCTCAGCACGATCCTGGTGGCCCTG
>DAOPJF010000103.1:0-8072 GCA_035399525.1 Candidatus Krumholzibacteriia bacterium
CGGGATCGCTGGCGGCCACGGCGATGCGCTCGAGGCTCTCGGCGTCGGCCGTGTCCTCGACCACCAGCGGGATGGCTCCGTGCACCAGCGCCAGCCGCAGCGCCGTCTCCTGGTGCGGGGTGACCGCAAGCAGCGTCTGCTCGGGACGGTAGCGCGCCACCAGGCGGGTGGTGCTGCCGCTGGTGGTGCAGGTGATGATGGCCGCGGCCTCGATGTCCCGCGCCATCTCGACCGCGGTGTGGGCCACCGCGGCGCTGAAGCTCAGGCGCTTCTCGTCGGCGCAGCCCGCCAGCCAGGCCGCGTAGTCGAACGAGGCTTCCACGTCCTGGGCCACGCGGGTCATGACCTCGACCGCCTCGACGGGGTAGCGCCCCGCCGCCGTCTCCTCGGACAGCATGATGGCGTCGGTGCCGTCGTAGATGGCGTTGGCCACGTCGGTGACCTCGGCGCGCGTGGGCCGCGGGTTGTCGACCATCGACTTGAGCATCTGCGTGGCGGTGATGACGGGCTTGGCCGCGGCGTTGGTCTTGCGGATGAGCATCTTCTGGGCGCGGGGCACGCGCTCCAGGGGAATCTCGACGCCCAGGTCGCCGCGCGCGACCATGATGCCGTCGGCCTCGGCGATGATCTCGTCGATGTTGTCCAGGGCCTCGAACTTCTCGATCTTCGCGATCAGCGGCGTCGTGCGGCCGGCGGCCGTGATCCGCTTCTTGACCGTGGCCACGTCGTGGGCCGTGCGCACGAAGCTGAGCGCGATGCAGTCGACGCCCTGCTCGAGGCCGAAGGCCAGGTCCGCCTTGTCCTTGTCGCTGAGGATGGGCGCGTTGATGGAACGCCCCGGCAGGTTGATGCCCTTGTGGCTGCCCAGCTGCCCCCCCACCTCGACGATGCACCGCACGTCGGTGTCGCTGGCGGTCTCGACCCGCAGCTGCATGGCCCCGTCCGCCAGCAGGATCAGGTCGCCCGGCCGCACGTTGTGCGGCAGGTCGGGGTAGGTCAGGCCCACCTCGCGGGCGTCACCGGGCACGTCGCGGCTGGTCAGCACGAGGGCCGCTCCCTGTTCCAGCGTGACCGTGCCGCCGCCGGCGATGTTGCCGGTGCGGATCTTCGGGCCGGCGAGGTCCTGCAGGATGGCCACGGGCGCGCCCAGGCGCTCGGACACCTCGCGGATGTCGCGGATGAGCTGCGCGTGCTCGTCGTGGGTGCCGTGGGAGAAGTTCAGGCGGCAGACGTTCAGGCCGGCGCCGATCAGCTTCTCGAGCGTCTCGGGCGAGCGGCTGGCCGGGCCGATGGTGCCGATGATCTTGGTTCGCGTCATGCAGGGCTCCCGTCGGTTCAGTCCAGGAAGAAGTCCGGGCACAGCGGCGTGCCGGGCTTGACCGCGTAGCGGTCGAAGTCGGTCACGCCCTCCTCGCGCAGCACGCCCTCGTCCGTGAAGAAGTTTCCGGTGCACGTGCGCGCCGGGCGGGTGACCACGGCCCAGGCCGCATCGCCCATGACCTCGGGCTCGCGGCTGGCCTCGACCATGGGCTCGCCTCCCAGCAGGTTGCGCACCGCGGCGGTGGCGATGGTCGTCTTCGGCCAGAGGGCGTTGAACGCCACGCCGCGGTCGGCGAACTCGCTGCTCATGCCCAGCACCCACATGCTCATGGCGAACTTGGCGGCCGTGTAGGCGGCGTGGTTCTCGAACCAGCGCGCCTGCATGGACAGGGGCGGCGCGATGTTCAGCACGTGCGGGTTGGCGGCCTGCAGCAGGTGGGGCAGGCACTCGCGGGTCATCAGCCAGCTGCCGCGGGCGTTGATGCCGTGCATGCGGTCGAACATCTTGGTCGTGGTCTCGAGGGTCCCGGTCAGACCCAGCGCGCTGGCGTTGTTCACCAGCACGTCGATGCCGCCGAAGGTCGCGACGGCGGCCTGGACCGCGGCGGCCACCTCCTCCTCGAAGCGCAGGTCCGTCTTCACGGCCAGGGCCCGGCCGCCGGCCTGCTCGCATGCCTCGGCGGCGTCCTGGATGGTGCCCGGCAGCTTCGCGTGGGCCGTGGTGGTCTTGGCGCAGATGACCACGTTCGCACCGTCGCGGGCGGCGCGCAGGGCGATGGCCCGGCCGATGCCGCGGCTGGCGCCGGTGATCACGATGGTCCTGCCGTGCAGGCTCCGCTGGTCGCTCATGCCGTCCTGTCCTTTCGGATCGGGTCCGCGGACAGTAAGGCGCGGCGCGGGGGCGGGTGTCAAGGGCCCGACGCCGCGAAGGCGCCGGGCCCATGCGGCAGGCCGCAGTTACCGGACGCGGGTGACGGTCAGCGAGGCCACCGGGCCGTCCCAGCCGTACACGGCCGGGTCGAGGTCGCCTCCGCCCTGGATGCCCGCGTGCGGCATGATGCGCACGTGCTCGTCGGGGCCGGTGAAGTGGCTGCCGCAGCAGGGCCCGGGGATGTCGGCGGCCAGCTCGGTGTCCTGCTCCGAGCCGGCGTCCCACGCCACCAGGTCGTAGGTCATGCTCCCGCCCGCGGGCAGCGGCAGGCCCGCCACGCCGGTGAAGCCGTCGTTGGTGTTCACCAGCATGCAGGCCAGGGCCAGCCGGTCGTGGCGGGCATCGGCGGTGAGCGTGAAGGTGACCGAGCCGCCCGGCAGGACGGGACCATCGCCCCGCGCCAGGTCGGACACGCGCCGCGAACCCTCGAGGGTCGCCGCCAGCGGGCCGGCGTCGCCGTCCTCGGCCAGCGTGATCAGCTCGTCGGACGCATAGCCGCGCATGGCCAGCGCCGGCACCCAGCCGCGCACCGTGGCCACCAGCGGCGGCGAGAACGGCTGGCTGGCGCCGCCGCCCGTGGCCGGGGTCAGGTTGGTCAGCGTGATCTCGTAGGCGGGCGCCAGGCGGCGCACCGTCACCTTCGCGACAGGCCCGTCCCAGCCGTACACCGCCGGATCGAGGTCGCCGCCGCCCTGGATGCCGCGGTGCGGCCGGATGCGCTCGTAGGTCGGCACGCGCACGCCGTGGCTGCCGCAGCAGGGCCCGGGGATGTCGCTGGCCAGCTCGGTGTTGCGCTCGGAGCCCGCATCCCAGGCGCGCACCCAGTACGAACGCTCGCCCGACGCCGGCAGCTGCACGCCGTCGAGGCCGCCGAACCCGTCGTTGGTGTTCACCAGCATGAAGACGGCCGACAGCCGGTCGGCGCGGCCGTCGGTGCGGATCTCGAAGCTCATGGAGCCGCCGGGCAGGATGACGCCGTCGCCCTGCACCACCTGCTCGACACGCGACGAGCCCTCGAGCTGCGCCACCAGCGGGCCGTTGTTGGCGTCCTCGGCCACCATGGCCAGCTCGGGCGACGCCAGCTGCCCGGGCCGGAAGACCCCGAACCGGGGATCGTGGGCCGCCAGGATGGGCGGCGAGAAGGGCTGGCTGGCGCCGTCGCCGGTGGCGGGCGTCAGGTTCTCGATGATGACCTCGTAGGTGGCCATCCCGTCGCGCATGCCGCCCTGGCCGTGGCGGCCATGGGGCGCTTCGCCGTAGGACTTCTCGAGGGCGGCGGTGTCGGCGCCTTCGACGCCGGCCGGATCGGTGGGCGTATCGCGCGAGCAACCGCTGAGGGCGGCGATGGTGGTCAGGGCGGACAGGACGATGGCAGCAGGAAATAGACGCTTCATGTTCGAAACCTCCCGCAGGAAAGGGAATGATCGCGTAGGTGGGGTCCCTTGTCGCTTACGGGGCTGCGGGGCGGGTGTGACCAGGGGAATTCGCCACACCGCGGCGGCGCGCGGACGGGATGCGGGACGGTCGGCAGGACATGGGCCGCCTAGAACCAGAACACCAGGCCGCCCCCCGAGCGCCACCCCACGCTCGACGTCTTCACGCGCCAGTCGGTGTCCGGGGCGCCATCGGGGTTGTCGTGCACCTCGAGGAAGTTGGTGAACACCGCGACGGCCTCCCACTCGAGCGAGAAGCGGCTGCTCAGCCGCACCTGCAGGCCGCCGCCGGCCACGGCCGCGGTGCCGATGGACACCGTGGTGCCGTCGTCGTCGGGGTGCTCGAGGGCCAGCCCGCCGCCGCCGAGACCGCCGCGCAGGAACGGCTGCCAGGTGCCGCGCTCGTGGAAGAGCACGGTCCCGGTGACCAGCATCTCGATGCCGTAGGCCTTCTGCGCGATGCCCTCCATGTCGTGCGCATCGACCGCGAACTGCAATCCCAGCAGGAAGCGGTCGCCGAACCGGCGGCCCAGCAGCAGCCCGCCGCCGCTGCCCCGGTGGTCGACCGCGGCCGGCGGCAGGTCGGCGCGGTTGAAGACGTCCCACTGGTCACGGCCGCTGGCGTTGGCCTGCAGGCCCAGGAACCAGCGCCGCAGCTTCACGGCGTCGGCCGCGGCGCCGTCGTCGGCACGGGCCGGGGCGGCGCCCGCAAGCACCATGGCGATCATCAGGATCCAGGCGATCCGCCGCATCAGTCGTCGCTCCCGTCGCGCCCGGCGGTCAGGCCGTAGGCCGCGATCTTCTTGTGCAGGTTCGTGCGGTCGATGCCCAGCAGGCGCGCGGCCTGGGACACGTTGCCCGCGGCCTCGTCCAGGGCCGCGGCCACGCAGCGCTTCTCGAACTCCTGGCGGGCGGCCACCAGGCCGCCGCTGGCCATCACGGCCGTGGGCGACCAGCTCTCCGCCGCCGCGGCTCCGTCCGAGGCCCCAACGACAGAGGTGCCGGGCCGCAGGTCGCCGCCGATGCCCAGGCGCGCCAGGTCGTCGGGCCCGATGAGCGTGCCCCTGGCCAGGATGGCCAGCCGCTCGACGGCGTTGCCCAGCTCGCGGATGTTGCCCGGCCAGGGCAGCGTGCGCAGCAGCTGCAGCGCCTCGGGGGCGAAGCGCCGCGGCGGCAGCCCGTTCTCGTCGAGGTAGACCGACAGGAAGTGCTCGGCCAAGAGCGGGATGTCGTCGCGCCGGTCGCGCAGCGGCGGCACCTGCACCGGCACCACGTTCAGGCGGAAGAACAGGTCCTCGCGGAAGCGGCCGGCCCGCGCCTCGGCGGCCAGGTCCTTGTTGGTGGCCGCGAGCACCCGCACGTCCACGCGCACGGTCTGGCCGCTGCCCACGCGCTCGATCTCGCCCTCCTGCAGCGCGCGCAGCACCTTGGCCTGGGCCTTCAGCGACATGTCGCCGATCTCGTCCAGGAACAGCGTGCCCTTGTCCGCCTGCAGGAAGCGCCCGTCGCGCGACTGGGTGGCGCCGGTGTAAGCGCCCTTGACCGCGCCGAACAGCTCGCTCTCGATCAGCTCCTCGGGGATGGCCGCGCAGTTGACCTTCACGAACGGCGCGCGGGCGCGCTCGCTGCCGTCGTGGATGGCGCGGGCCACCAGCTCCTTGCCCGTGCCGCTCTCGCCGGTGATCAGCACCCGGGCGCCGGTCGGCGCCACCTGGGCGATCTGCTCGCGGATGGCCCGCAGCGCCGCCGATTCGCCCACCAGCAGGCGGCGCCGGTGCTCGCGCGCGCGCAGCGCGCGCACCTCGCGGCCGAGGGAGCGCATCTCGACCGCGTTGCGCACCGCCACCAGCAGGCGCTCGCGGCTCAGCGGCTTCTCGACGAAGTCGTAGGCGCCCACGCGCGTGGCCTCGACGGCGGTGGCGATGGTGGCGTGGCCCGAGATCATGATGACCGGCAGCTCGCGGTCCAGCTCGCGCAGCCGCCGCAGGGTCTCGATGCCGTCGATGCCCGGCAGGCGCACGTCCAGCACCACCAGGTCGACCTTCTGGTCCTTCACCAGGGCCAGGGCCTCCTCGCCGCTCTCGGCGGTCGAGACGGCGAAGCCCTCGCCGCCGAGCACCATGCCGAAGGTGCGGCGGATGTTCTTCTCGTCGTCGACGATCAGGACGTGTCGGCTCATGCCGCACCTTCCTCGTTGGGGTCGGCCCCGGCCGCGTCGCCTCCGGGCCGGGTCAGCGGCAGCTCGAGGGTGAACACCGAGCCCTCGCCCGGGACGCTGGCCACGCGGATGGTGCCGCCATGGCCCGCGGCGATGCCCTGCACCACCGCCAGGCCCAGGCCCATGCCGTCGCCGCGCGTGGTGAAGTCGGGCTCGAAGATGCGCTCGAGGCGATCGGCCGGGATGCCGACGCCGCCGTCCTGGACCTCGACCGCCGCGCCGGCGCCGACCGGGCGCAGGCGTAGCGTCACCCGTTCGGACCGATCCGCGTCGCGGCAGGCGGCCAGGCCGTTGTCCACCAGGTTGATCAGCGCGCGGCGCACCGCGCCGGCATCGAACCAGCCGCGCGCCGCGGACTCGGTGCCCGCCACGGCGACGCGCGCGCCGTAGAGCTGGCCCAGGTCGCGCACCACGTCCGCGAGGTCGCCCTCGCGCAGGTCGGGCCTCGGCAGCCGGGCGAACTCGCCGAAGTCGCGCACCAGGCGGCGCAGCTGCTCGACCTCCTCGCCCACGATCTCGGCGCACTCGTCCACCAGCGCGCGGAACGCCGGGTCGTCGCCGCGGTAGCCGTCGCGTACGGTCTGCACCGCCAGCAGGATGGGCGTCAGCGGGTTCTTCACCTCGTGGGCCAGGGTGCGCGCCATGCCGCGCCAGGCGGCGGCGCGCTCGAGCCGCGCCAGGTCGCGCCGCTGCTCGGCCAGGCGGCCGATCATGGCGTCGAACGAGCGCACGAGCTCGCCCACCTCGCCCGGTCCCCGCGCCTCGACGCGGAACTCGAGGTCGCCGCCGGCCACGCGGCGCGTGGCGCCCACGAGGGTCTCGAGCGGCGTGACCATGCTGCGCGACCACAGCATGCCCGCGCCCAGGGCGACGGCGATCAGCACGCCGTACACCAGCAGGAACGGCCCCACGAAGCTGAGCACCACGCGGCCCTGCTCGCCGCGCACCGCGCGCAGCAGGCCCAGGCCGTCGGTCAGGGTGCGCGCGCGGTCGACCATGCCCTCGGGCAGGGGCAGCAGCACGGCCGTGGCCGGACCATCGGCGCCGGCCACCACCGCCAGCAGCGTGTCGCCGATGCGCTCGGGGAGGTCGACGGCGCCGGACGCCGACGGCGTGACGGCGTTCGCCCGCGCCGCCAGGTCGGGGCGCTCGGCGAGGTAGGCCTCGGTCTCCGCCGCGGAGCGCGGCTGCGCGAAGTCATCCAGCAGCACGACGCCCCCGCGGCCCGCCAGCGCCGGCGCCGCCGCCTGCAGCGTGCCGCGCAGGGCCTGCAGGTGGGCGCGGCTCTCGTCGACGCCGGCGGTGAGCGCGGCCTCGAGCGGATCGGCGATGGCCGGCCCGAAGCGCCGCTCGAGCAGGTCGCGCACCACCAGCGACAGCGGGATGGTGGGCAGCAGCGCCACCAGCAGGAACGAGGCAGCCAGCCGCGTGCTAATCCTGCGCACGATCCACCTCCCGGCCGCGGAACCACGGCGACACGAACGCGCGGCCGCCGGCGCTGCGGCCGCCGCCCTTGTAGAACAGCTGGATGAGACGACCGAGCGAGACCTGCGCCTCCTGCTGGTCCAGGCCCTCGCGCCGCGGGCGCTGCACGCCGGCGATGGCGTCCTCGACGCGCGCCTGCTCGTCCGGTGCGATGGGATGGGTCTGCAGCTCGACGCGCAGGCGATAGCCCGCCTCCGGCGCGACGAGCGAGGCCGGCGCCACGGGCACGGCGCGCAGGTCGGCCAGGTAGCCGCGCAGCTCGTCCAGGGTGCCGAAGCGGTGCTCCTGGCCGTCGGTGCGCACCGACCAGATCTCCTCCCAGAGGTCGAAGCCCAGCAGCAGCAGCACGCGGCTGCCGGCCACGGCGTCCTCGCGCTCGTCCAGCAGCACCACGTCGAACTCGACGGCCGACACCAGGCCCGAGCGCATGGACTGCAGCAGGCGATCGCCCGGCAGCCCCGCCGTGCGCAGGCGCGCCACCAGCAGGTCGCCGGCGCGCGCGGGCTCGGCGCCCGTCACGACCGCGGGCGCGTCGGCCGCCTGCACCGCGGCCGCCGCAGCGAGTATCAGCACCAGGGCTGCCGCCGCGCGCCGCATCAGAACGACCAGCCGATCGACGCCGTGGCCTGGAAGCGCTGGTCGACCGGGCGCGTCGTCAGCGGGAAGCCGACGTCGACCCCGATCC
>DAOPJF010000104.1:0-8003 GCA_035399525.1 Candidatus Krumholzibacteriia bacterium
GACTCGGAGCGCCTGCCGTGGTCCGCGATCCACGGATTGGCGCGCGAACTGCCCCACTGGCGCGTGGTCGACGGCCACCACCTCGAACGGTTGTGCGACTTCCCTGACTTCGCCGCCGCCATGGCGTTCTGCGTGCAGGTGGGCGCCCTGGCCGAAGCGGTGAACCATCACCCGGACCTGGCCTTCGGGTGGGGCTGGGCCGAGATCAAGCTCTGGACCCACGCCGTGGACGGCCTGACCGAAGGCGACTTCATCCTCGCCGCGCGCATCGACCAGATGATTCCCCGCTAGGACAACGCAGGACAGGATCAGCGTCGCGCGAGGCTGCGCGCCGTGTCGACGGTGTAGAGGGCGAGCGCCGTCCAGATCAGGACGAAGCCCAGGGCGCGGCCGCGCGCGAAGGGCTCGCCGAACGCGACCACCGCCAGCAGGAACTGCAGGGTCGGCGTCACGTACTGCAGGAAGCCCATGGTGGCGTAGCGCAGGCGGCGAGCGCCCTCGGCGAACCAGACCAGCGGCAGCGCCGTCACCGGGCCGGCCAGCGCCAGCAGCAGCGACATCCCCCAGCCCGCGTGCCCGAACGCCAGCAGGCCCTGGCGATCGCGCCACACCAGGAAGGCCACGGCCAGCGGGGCCATCAGCAGCGTCTCGAGGGCGAGCCCCTCGACCCCCGACGGCCGCGCCCGCTTGCGCAGCAGGCCGTAGGTGCCGAAGCTGAACGCCAGCACCAGCGCGATCCAGGGCAGGCGTCCCTGCGACACCGTCAGCCACGCCACCGCCGCCGCCGCCAGGGCCACCGCGGCGGCTTGGGCCCGCCGCAGGCGTTCGCCCAGGAAGACCACCCCCAGCATCACGTTCACCAGCGGGTTGATGAAGTAGCCCAGGCTGGCCTCGACCAGGCGCCCCGCCCCCACGGCCCAGATGAACAGGCCCCAGTTGGCGGCGATCAGGATGGCGGTCAGGGCCATGGTGGCCGTCGTGCGGGCATCGCGCAGCAGGGCCAGGCAGGCGCCCAGCCGCCGGCGCGCGCCCAGCAGGATCCCCAGGAACAGCAGCGACCAGACCACGCGGTGGGCCAGGATCTCGACCGGGGCGACGCTGCCGACGACCTTGAAGTAGACGGCGATGAACCCCCACCACAGGTAGGCTGAAGCGCCGTAGACGACGCCGAGGCGCTGCTGGCGGGGATCGGTGATGGGCGGCGACGCGTTCATGGGCGGCAACGATAGGCGGCGGGGCGCGGACTCCCAAGCGGAATCCGCGCCCCGACCACCGGTCTAGTCGTCGGAGAGGTCCGGCACCGCCGGCGGCAGCTCGGTGCGGTGCTCGGCGGGCTGCCAGCCGGGGTACGGCCGCACGACCACGTCGGCCTTGGCCGACAGGCCGTCCACGGCCACGGTCACCGTGTAGGTCATGGGTTCGACGAACACGGGGCTGGCCCGGCGCGGGTCGGCGAAGCGGTGCTGCTCGTCCGCCTGCAGGTCCCACACCACGCGGTTCAGGCCGGCGCGCCCCGGGCTGGACAGGGTGCGGATGACCTGGCCCGTGCTGTCGGCGATGCTGACGGCCACCGGGCCCTCGGGCAGGTCGCGCAGCCAGAACGAGACCACCGCGCCGTCGGGCGGGTTGGCGCCGCGGAAGACGCGGTTGCCCGAGCCGTAGCCGCGGAAGCCGTACACGCGCGGCGTGGCGTCCTTGATGCGGAACACCTGCAGGGGCTTGTCGGCCGCCGCCGGCGCCTCGGCCAACGGCAGCACGTCATCCATGATCCACAGGCTGCGGCCGTGGGTCGCGGCCACCAGGTCGTGCTCGCGCGGATGCACCACCAGGTCGTAGACCGGCACCGTGGGCATGGACTTGCCGCCCAGGCGCAGCCAGTGGGCGCCGCGGTCGACGCTGGCGTAGGCGCCGGTCTCGGTGCCGCAGTACAGGACCTCCGGGTTCGCGGGATCCTCGCGCACCACGCGCACGGGGCTGCCCGCGGGCAGATCGCCGGTGATGTCGGTCCACTTGCGGCCGCCGTCGGTGGTCATCAGGATCAGCGGCGCGAAGTCGTCGGTGCGGTGGCCGTCGACGGCGCAGTACGCGGTGGCCTGGTCCGACGGCGAGGCCTCCAGGCAGGCGATATAGCGCTCCTTGACGGGCTTCGGCGTGACGTCCTTCCACTGGCCGCCGTCGTCCTCTGTCACGTGGACGCGGCCGTCGTCGGTGCCGGCCCACAGCACGCCGGCGGTGAGCGGCGACTCGGCCAGCGCGGTGATGGTGCCGAAGGCCTCGGCCGCCGACCCCTCGGTCATGATGCGGTCGACGTGGCGGCGCGTCAGGTCGCCGCTGATGGCGTACCAGTAGTCGCCGCGCCCGGTCAGCTTGTAGACGCGGTGGCCGCCCTGGTAGAGCACCGACGGATCGTGGTGCGACACGAGGAAGGGCGTGTCCCAGTTGAAGCGCACGCGCTCCTGGCCCTCGTCCGACGCCGGCCGCAGCGGGGCGATGAGCTGCGTGTCCAGGTGCACGCGGCCCAGGTGGCCGGCCTGGCTGGTGGCGTAGACCACGTTCGGGTCATCGGGCGCGAAGGCCAGGCCGAAGCCGTCGCCCCCGAAGACGATGCGCCAGTCGCTGTTCAGGATGCCCGCACCGTTGTCGCCGCCCGAGCGGAACGACGTGGCCGAGGGCCCGATCCAGGTGCCGTTGTCCTGCAGGCCGCCGCCCACGCGGTAGGGCTCGGACATGTCCACGGCCACGTGGTAGAACTGGCCCAGGGGCAGGTGATCGACGTAGTCCCAGGTCTCGCCGGCGTCCAGGGACATGTACAGCCCGCCGTCGTTGCCCACCAGGATCCGCTTCGGGTTCGCCGGATCGATGACGATGGCATGGTGGTCGACGTGGACTTCCTGCGAGGTCGCGCGGAAGGTGCGGCCGCCGTCGCTGCTGACGGCGACCACCCAGCCGGGCATGTACACGTGCTCGGGGTCGGTGGGGTCGACGGCCAGGCGCGAGAAGTAGAACGGCCGGAAGTTCAGGTCGTTCACCCGGCGCCAGGTCGAACCACCGTCGTCGCTGCGGAACAGGCCGCCCGCCGGCGAACGGTCGTCGAACATGTCGCGGCCGATGCCGCCCTGGTCGCTCTCGACGCAGGCGTACAGCGTCGACGGCCGGCTCGCCGCGATGGCCAGGCCGATGCGCCCGGTGCGGGTCGGCAGGCCCTCGGTCAGCCGCGTCCACGTGTCGCCGCCGTCGTCCGAGCGCCAGATGCCGCCGCGGTCGGTGGTGCCCTCGAAGCTCCAGGGCGTGCGGCGCGCGCGGTAGAGGGCGGCGTACACGCGCTGCGGATCGTCGGGCGCGATCACCACGTCGCAGGCGCCCACCTCGTCGTCGACCTTCAGCACCTGCTTCCAGGTGGCGCCGCCGTCGGTCGTGCGGAACACGCCGCGCTCGGGGTTGGATCCCCAGAGGTGCCCCATGGCCGCGACGAAGCAGCGCTCGGGGTCGTTCGGATCGACCGCCAGCGCGGGGATGTTGTGCGTCTGTTCGAGGCCCACGTTCGTGAACGAACCGCCGCCGTCGGTGCTGCGGTACACCCCGTGGCCCCACGAGACGCTGTTGCGCCCGTTGCCCTCGCCGGTCCCCACCCACACGACCAGGCCGCGGCCGCGCTCGGCGCGGTCGTCGACGGCCACGGTGTCGCCACGGGCCGCCAGGGTGTCCCAGCCGGCCCAGGCAGCCGGCGCGTTGACCACGCCCACGGCCCCGATGCTGCTCGTCTCATGATCGCGGAAGACATCCTGGAAGGTGACGCCGCCGTTGGCCGACTTGTACAGGCCCCCGGTGGCGAAGCCCACGTAGAACGCCGACGGGTCGCCGGGCACCAGGGCGATGGCCGTGGCCCTTCCGCCCATGTTGCAGGGCCCGATCGATCGCCAGGTCAGGGCGCCCAGGTCGCGGGTCCCGATGGTGCGGGCGTCCTTGTCGGCGGCCGAGGCGGTGGCGGAGGCCACGACCAGGGCGGCGCAGGCGGTCAGCAGGGTCAGGCGGCGACGCAGCACGGCAGCATCCTTTCGGTCTAGAAGCGCAGCGACAGGCAGGTCAGCCCGCCGTCGAGCTTGCGGTACTCGCTCATGTCCAGCTCCAGCAGGGCCAGCCCCTTCGCGGCCAGCAGGGCGACGGTGCGGGGGTATCCCGTCGGCACCAGCAGGCGGCCGTCCAGCCACAGCGCGTTGCAGGCATAGGCCTCGGCGGCCGGGACGACCATGATGTCCCAGCCCGCGAAGACGTCCAGCGCGGCCAATTGTTCCGTCATCAGCAGCCGGCGCCCACCCAGGTGGGACAGGCTCGACTTCAGGTGCAGGCCTTCGCCCACCGGCACGAGCCGGCAGTCCAGGCCCAGGGGCGCCAGGGCCTCGACGAGCTGGCCGGCGCCCTCGGCATTGGTGCGGCCCGACAGGCCGATCCAGCAGGTCCGGTCCACGACCAGCACGTCACCGCCGTCCAGTGTGCCGGGCGCGGCGATGGTGACCTGCGGACGGTCGACAGGCAGCGCGGCGGCGATGGTGGCGGTCTCGCCCCGGCGGGAGGGCGCTCCCGGGCGGGTGACGACGCTCAGGCCCGGCACGATCACGGCCGTGTCCTCGACGAAGCAGGCGTCGGGGCAGCCCTCGAGCGCCGGCAGCACCGTCACCTCGAGGCCCTGCTCGCGCAGCGCCGCCACGTAGGACGCGTGCTGGGCGCGGGCCATCAGCAGGTCGGGCGCGCCCAGGCCGGCGGTGGTCAGGCCGCGGAACAGGTCGGACCCGGGTTCCCGGGTCAGGGCGAAGCGGTGCATGGGTCTCCTCGACGTTTCGTGGGGCACCGGAGGTTACCACGAACGGGCCGGAACGCAAGCCGGCGGCGCCCAGGTGGGCGCCGCCGGCGTCATGTCCCCTGCATCGGAACCCTAGAAGTTGCGGAAGGCCGCTTCCTCGTCGGGGGACAGGGTGAAGTCACCGAAGTCCAGGTCGGAGGCCGGCGCCTTGGCGGGCGCGGTCCTGCGGACCGTGGCCGCCGCCTTGACCGGCCGGCGGACCGCCGCGGCGTTCCGTGTCGGCGCCTGCGTCGCCGGATCCGGGCGCGGCGCACCCGCCCCGGCCATGGTGCAATCGGCCCTTACCGACCCCTGCACGATGGACACCATCCGGCACACGGCGTCGCGCACGTGCTGGGCCATCTCGTTGAGCTCCTCGCTGGCCGCGGCCGATTCCTCGGCCGTCGCGGCGTTGGCCTGGTTCAGCTGGTCGAGCTGGCTCACGGCCTGGGTGATCTGGTTGATGCCGTCGGACTGCTCGCCGCTGGCCCCGGCCACGGCCGAGATGCGCTCCTTCACCGTGCCGACGTTGTGCTCGATGTCCTTCAGGAACGAGCCCACCTCGTCGGCCACCGCCACGCCGTTGTCGGCGTTCAGCTTCGAGGTGGCGATGAGATGGGCCGTGTTCTGGGCGGCCTCGGCCGAACGCTGCGCGAGGCTGCGCACCTCCTCGGCCACCACGGCGAAGCCCTTGCCGGCGTCGCCCGCGCGCGCGGCCTCGACCGCGGCGTTCAGGGCCAGCAGGTTGGTCTGGAAGGCGATCTCCTCGATCGACTTGAGGATGCGCGCCGTCTCGTCGGACGAGTGCTTGATCTCGCCGATGGCGTTGGACATCCGGTCCATCGCCTGCACGCCCGAGGAGGCGGCCTCCCACGCGCGGCCGGCGGCCTCGTCGGTCTCGCGGGCGTTGGCCGCGTTGGCCGACGTCATCGAGCTCAGTTCCTCGAGGGAGGCCGAGATCTCCTGCAGCGCGGCCGCCTGGCGCGAGGCGCCCTCGGCCACACCGGCGCCGGTGTGGGCCAACTGGCCGGCGGCGCCGCCCACGTGGTCGGAGGTGCGGCGCAGCACGTCTCCCACCCGCATGAACTGGCCGGCGGTGATGCGCGCGGTCACGAGCCACACGCCGATGGCGATGAGCACCGAGGCCAGGCCCACGACCGACAGCATCAGCATGTTGTGGCGCGACGCCGCCGAAACCATGTGCTCGGCCTCGTAGAAGTCGTCCAGGTAGCTGCTGGCGCCGATGACCCAGTCCCAGGGCTCGTAGTAGACCAGGCGCGCCACCTTCATGCGCGAGGTGTCCTCGCCCTTGTTCTTCCAGGGGTAGAACTGCTCGGCGTACTCGCCGGACTTGAGGGTCGTCGCTTTCTTGACGATCTCCTGGATGAACAGCGTGCCGTCGGCGTCCTTGGCCTCCCAGATGTTCTCGCCGTCGCGCTTGCCGCCGGCCGAGACCACGTAGTTGCCCTTCGAGTCCAGGATGTAGACGTAGCCCGACTTGCCCACCTTGATGTCCATGATCGCCTGGCGCAGGGCGGACGTGCTCTCCAGGGGCACGCCGAAGTAGCTGATGCCGCACACCTGGCCGTCGGACCCCTTGATGGGCTCGTAGGCGGTCAGGTACCAGCGGTCCACCACGAAGGCGCGGCCGCGGTAGGTCTCGCCCCTGAGGACGGCGGCGACCACCGGGTTCTTCGTTCCGTCGGGATTGACCGCCGGGATGTAGGTGCCGATGGCCCGCTGGCCGTCGGCCTTCATCACGTTGGTGCACACGCGCAGCATGTCGCCGGCGGCGTTCATGCGCTGGAAGATGGTGGCCGTGCCGCCCACCTGGTCACGCACCTCGTCGACGACGGGCGAGGCGTTGGCGGCCGCCGCGTTCTGGCCCAGCCAGGTGCCCCCGAACGTCATCGCCGGCAGGCTGACCGAGGTCTTGTCCTTGGTGTACTGGTTGACCGCATCCCAGCGGACGGTGTTGGCGTCGTCGAAGCTCACCGCCCCGAAACGGCCGAGCGCCGCCTTGGTGACGTTCAGGCCCGCGTTCACATTCGCCTGCAGCACGTCGTCCTGGGTCTCGCACAGGTGGTAGACGCCGTCGGCGATGTGATCGAGGTCGGCGAAGGCCAGCTTCGTGCACTCCTCGGATGTCATGACCTGCAGCTTCTGCTCGCTGCGGATCGTCACGAGCGACACGATCGCCAGCGGCAGCAGGGTCAGCAGGACACCGGCCGTCAGCAGGCGGGCTTGGAGGGAGAATCGGCTCAGCATGACCTGACCTACCGTTGGCGGAATGGCGGACGCCGCGGCGCCCGGTCCGTCTTGGCCCTGCCGCCCAGGGGTGGGCAGCAGGCCGCTTCTAGGGAATTCCCCTATCGGCCCGGTGGGAAACGCATGAATCCTTTTTACACAAAACATATCAGGACAATCATTATCCTGTTGCAAGTTGTTCAGGATTGGTCAATTGGCGATCACGGCGCCGCCCCTTCCCTCCATTGCCGGCGACAATGGTCCCCTGCCGGCAGGCTGGCCCGCGGCGGTTGGGCTTCTCGGCACGATGTGCTATCTTCCGCCCTGACGATCCCCTCTACCGCCCCAGGAGGCCGACCCTTGACCCCCGCCATGACGCTGGACGCGTTCCAGGACCACATCCGCCGCGGCCTGCCCGACGTGCTGCCGCCCCTGCCGGCCGAGGACCCGGCCATCAGCCGCGCCCCGGCCCGCCCCATGCTGCTGTCGGCGGACGAGAAGCGCCTGGCGCTGCACAACGCCCTGCGCTATTTCCCGCAGCACCAGCACGCCGCCCTGGCCCCCGAGTTCGCCGCTGAGCTGGCGCGCTGGGGCCGCATCTACATGCACCGGCTGCGTCCGCCCTACGCCATGCACGCCCGGCCCATCGACCAGTACCCCGCCCGGTCGCGCCAGGCGGCCGCCGTGATGCTGATGATCCAGAACAACCTGGATCCGGCCGTGGCCCAGCATCCGTACGAGCTGATCACCTACGGCGGCAACGGGACGGTCTTCCAGAACTGGGCTCAGTACCTGCTGGCCATGAAGTACCTGTCGGAGATGACCGACGAGCAGACGCTGGTCATGTACTCGGGACACCCCATGGGCCTGTTCCCCAGCCACCCCGACGCGCCGCGCGTGGTGGTGACCAACGGCATGG
>DAOPJF010000105.1:0-7967 GCA_035399525.1 Candidatus Krumholzibacteriia bacterium
AGCCGGTGCGGTCGCCGACCGCCGTCAGCATGACGATCGGGATGTTCCGCGTCAAGCCGTCACCACGCAGCCGGTAGGCCACCTGGAAACCTTCGTCCACGGTGCCCATCATGACGTCCAGCAGGACGAGGTCGGGCACCTCGCTGCGCGCCAGCTCGAAGCCCCGCTCGCCGCTCTGGGCGTCGATGACCCGGAACCCGTGCTGCTCCAGCCCGACCCGGATGATCTCCACCAGGTCGATGTCGTCGTCGATGACCAGGATCGTCTTCTCAGCCATGGGCCCCCACCTCCGCCGCGATGATGTCCACGACCTGCGGCACCGCGGCGCGCACCGCCTCCGACAGGCCCCCGCCCAGGTCCAGGCGTCCGGGCTCGACGCCGATCACCACCAGCCGGGCCGGCAGCCGCCCCAGCCGCCGCGCCAGGGCCAGCGCCTCGGGCAGCCCCAGCCCGTGCAGCGACAGGTGGTCGCCGCGCAGTCCCAGGCTCTCCTCGTCCGGCCGCAGCACCGCCACCGAGCCGGGGGCCGCGCCCATGCGGGCCGCATCGACCACGATCGCCGGCTCCTGCGGCTCCAGCAGCTCGACGAGGGCCAGGGCGTCCGTCTGTACGTCGACCAGATCGACACCGGGGAGGATGTTCCGCTCCCTGATCGCGTCCAGCACGGCCGCCCCGACCCCGTCATCGCCGCAGAAGCTGTTGCCGGCGGCGATCACCTTCATGATTCCTGCCCCTTGAACGTCACGTCCAGCAGGTGCACCGAGCAGCTGATGCAGGGGTCGTAGGCCCTCACCAGCATCTCGAGCTTCAGGGTGATGGCCTCCTGCGGCTCGGCGATGACCTCGGGCACCAGCTTCTTCATGTCGTCGTCGATGTTCGCCAGGTTCTGTCCCGTCGGGATGATGCAGTTGGCCCGGGCGATGCGCCCCTGGCGGTCGTAGGTGTACTCGTGGTACAGGATCCCGCGCGGCACCTCGGTCGCCCCCACGCCGGTGCCGAAGCGCGTCGGCTCCTGGTTGGGCGCCTCGGCCTTCAGCCCGTCGCCCAGCAGCCGGTCGATGATGGCGACGGCCTCCAGGGCGCAGTGCCCGGCCTCGACGACCTGGGCGATGGTGTTGAGGTACGGGTTCGTGCACCCCGGCTTCAGCCCCAGCTCGGCCGCGGCCTCGAGCGCCGTCGGGCAGAGCTTGTCGTGGTTGTTGTTCCAGCGGGCCAGGGCGCCCACCATGTAGCTGGAGCGGTTCACCCGGCAGTGCTTGCTCGTGCTGTGGGCGACGACGAACTCGTTGGTCATGCGCCGGTACTCGGTGTCCGGCACGCAGCCCGTGTCCGTCGAGCAGATGTCGCCGTCGTACAGGGCGTACTCGTCGGCCGCGCGCAGCGAGATGTACTCCGTCGGCCGCGAGAAGTCCGGGATCGCCCCCGCGAGCGACTTCATCGTCTCGATCGTCGCCAGGAAGTCGGGCACCATCTGCTCGACCAGGCGCGTCCGCAACGAAGCCAGCTCGGCCGCCGTCGGGATGCGCGTGAACCCGCCGGGCACCGGCGTGATGGGGTGCACGGCCCGCCCCGAGACGACGTCGCCGATGTCGTTGGCCAGGCGCTTCATCCGCAGGGCGCGGGTGACGACTTCGGGATGGGACGCCACGAGCGGGAACACCGAGCCCTTGCCCAGGAAGTCGGGCGCCGCCAGGAAGTAGGCGTGCAGCACGTTCGACTGCAGCGTGGCCCCGTGGATCAGCAGCTTGCGCAGCAGCACGGTCTGCTCGCTGACCTCCAGGCCCAGGGCCTGCTCGGTCGCCTTCAGCGAGGTGATCTGGTGCCCCAGCGAGCAGATGCCGCAGATGCGCGAGGTGATGATGGCCGCCTCGTGGAAGCTGCGGCCCTTGAGCAGGGCCTCGAAGTAGCGCGGAGCCTCGACGATGTCGAGCTCGGCCTTCTCCAGCACCCCGTCGCGCATGTTGACCACGATGTCGCCGTGCCCCTCGACGCGGGTCAGGTGGCGCACGTTGATGTCCAGGTTGCGGCTCATCGCCCGACCCCCTCGAGCTCGTTCGCGTTGTAGAGCTGCATCCGCCGCCAGGCCTCGTCCTTGCTCAGGCCGTGGGCGACCAGGATCTCCTCCATCGCCGCCACGTTGGGCGCCGAGACCAGGCCCCGGCAGCCGGTGCAGTACTGGCCCACCGACGGGCATTGGGCGTCGCAGCCGGCGCGCGTGACCGGGCCCAGGCAGATCATGCCCTTCTCGTACACGCACTCGTTCTCGCGCAGCTTGCACTCGACGCACACGGCCTGGTCCGGCTCGACCGGCTGCTTGCCCATGACCAGGGCGGTGAAGACCTGCACGAACTCGCGCTGGGTCATCGGGCAGCCGCGCACGTTGTGGTCGACCCGGACCACGCTCGACAGCGGCAGCGCGGGCAGGGTCGGGAAGAGGTACTTGTCCTCGCCGTACACTTCCTCGCGCACCTGCTCGATGGGCCGGGTGTTCTTGACGGCGTTGATGCCGCCGGTCACCGCGCAGGTGCCCAGGGCCACCAGGACCTTGGAGCGCCGCCGGATGTCGTGGATGCGCTTGATGCAGTCCGGCGTCGACAGCGCCCCCTCGACGAAGGCGATGTCGTAGACCGGCGCCTTGCCGTCCATGGCCTCGCGCCACTCGACGATGTCGACGTGCGCCAGGATGTCCAGGAGCTGGTCCTCGAAGTTGAGCTTGTTCAGCTCGCACCCCTCGCAGCCCGTGAAGTCGAAGATGCCGACCCGCGGCCTGGTGCTCATTCCAGCGCCTCCTGCAGCCCCTTGATGTCGGGATAGTGGTAGACCGGCCCGTCCTGGCAGACGTACGACCCGTTGATCTGGCAGTGCCCGCACTTGCCGACGCCGCACTTCATGCGCCGCTCCAGCGACATCCAGATGTCGCGTTCCTTCACGCCGCGGCTGCGCAGCGCCAGCAGGGCGAAGCGGTACATCACCGGCGGGCCGCACACGCAGCAGGCCAGGTTCTGCAGGTCGAGGTCCAGGCCGGGAATGAGCGTGGTGATGACGCCGACGTTGCCCTTCCAGGTGTCGCCCGGGTGGTCGACCGTCACGTGCACCTCGGTGCGCGGCGCCCGGCGCCACTGCTCGAGCTCGTCGGTGAACAGGAGCTCGCGGTCGCTGCGCGACCCGTAGCACACGATCAGCCGTCCGAACGCGTCCCTGCGGTCGATCACGTACTGGATCATCGAGCGCATGGGCACCAGCCCGATGCCGCCGGCGACGATCAGCACGTCGCGGCCGCGGAACCGCTCGACGTCGATGCCGTGCCCGAACGGTCCGCGCACGCCGATGCGCTGGCCCGCGGTGTAGCCCGCGAGCACGTCCGTCAGCATGCCGACGCGCCGGATGCCCAGCTCGAACATCCCCGGCCGGGTCGGCGACGACGAGATCGAGAACGGCGCCTCGCCGACGCCGAAGATCGACACCTCGACGAACTGGCCGGGCTGGTGGCCCAGGTCCACGCCGCCGGGCAGGCGCACGGTGTAGAGGTTCTCGAGCGCCGTCAGCTTGCGCACGCCGGTGATCTCGGCCATCACCGGCAGGTACAGGTCCTGGCCCTCGCCGGTGTCCTTGAGCTGCTGGAGGTTCATGCGTCCTTCCCCCGCGGTCAGATCGGGGCCACGGGCACGCGCTCGGCGTCGCCCACGATCCGGTTGACGATGGCGGCGATGCTGATGCCCGCCGGACAGGCGGACGTGCACCGCCCGCACCCCACGCACCACGGCATGCCCGTGGCGTCGCTGATGTACTTGAACTTGCGCAGCACGCGGTGCCGCTGGCGCGCCGCCAGGTGCTCGCGGAACACCTCGCCGCCCGCAACCTCGCTGAACCGGCGCAGGGTGCAGCCGTCCCACGAGCGCTCGCGGTAGCCCTTGGTCGCGGTGATGTCCACGTTCTCGGCCACGTCGAAGCAGTAGCAGGTGGGGCACACGAGGTTGCAGGTGCCGCAGCCGACGCAGCCCTGGGCCGCTTCGGCCCAGACCGGATGCTCGAAGCTGTGGCCCATGATGCCGCTGAGCCGCGACTGCGGCACGTAGATGTGCTGGTGGAACGGGTGCGCGGGCGGCCGCGGCCCCTCGTAGGGCGGCAGCTCGAATCCCTCGACGAGCCGCCGGCCGGCCTCGGTGAGCACGTCCAGCACGTAGCCGTCCAGCAGCCTGGCCAGGAACACGTCGCAACCGTCCGTGTCGTCCGGCTCGATCCCGACCGAGCCGGAGAAGTGCCAGGCATCGGGCTCGAAGGTCACGCCCACGAACAGCGCGCCCTGCCGGCGCGCGAGGTAGTTCCGCTCGGGGTTGCCCGTCGAGAAGCTGTGGTCGAGCCGGGCCAGCGCCGCCATGTCGTAGGAGTGGACCCCGAGGAAGACCGCATCGATCGGTTCGGGCTCGGGCGCTTCGAACGACTGGTCGGTCAGGTCGAAGGCCAGCAGCTCCTCGCGCGGCGGGAGGAAGAACTTGCGGATCGACTGCAGGGTCCGCGGGTAGTCCAGGACGACCGCGGCGGGATCCTCGACCTCCTGGAAGACGAACGATCGCTCCCCCCGGCGGTGCGGCGCGATGACACGGCGCTGCCGCTGCAGGTGCTCGACGAACTCCACCAGGCGCTCGTGCTCCAGAAAGAACCGGACCATCGTCCACCCTCCGGTTGGGGCCGCGGCCGCCGGCGTCCGGGCCCGGCGTCGGCCATGTGTTCGATTGCCGTCTGCCCATCCAATGTTATTTATTAAACGTTAGATGTCAAAAAATAAACATACGCCGACCCACAATCGTCGTTATCTGTTGCAATACAATATGTTGTCATGGTTCTACCGCCTGGAATGCCTGCCGCCAACACGACCCTCAGGCCATCGGCAGGCGGACCCCGTTGTTTGTTGATAATCTTATTCCATAAACTCACCCACCCCATCGGGGAGGCAGCCATGCCCATCCTGGCGATCCTGGCCCTGTCCGCCGCCTTGGCGGTCACCCCGACCCCGCCTGCGACTTCGGCCGCCCCGGACCCCGCGGCCGCCGCGGTCCTGGCCCGCTTCATCGAGGCGGTGGGCGGTCCGTCGGTCCTGGCCCGGCTGCAGGTGCACCACGTGAAGGGAGTCATCCTGCAGGACCTGGACTGGGCCGAACCGCCCCACAGCGAGACGCCGTTCGTGGCCGAGGCCGACGCCGGCGGGTGCGTGCGTTACGCCGAGACCGAGGCCTGGTCCGACCTTCCCGACTCCCTGGCCGCCGACCTGGCCGCCAAGCTCCGCTGGATCCTCAATCCGCGCTTCGCCCTGTGCGTCGAGGAGTTCTTTCCCGGCCTGACCGTCGCCGGCCACCAGCAGCGCGCCGGGCGCCCCGTGGTGGTGCTCGCGCCGGCCAGCCTGCCCTTCGAGTACGACGCGTTGTTCTTCGACGAGGAGACGGGGCTGCTCAACCACGTGGGCTGGCACGACGACCTCGAGGACTGGCGTCCCGAGAGCGGCATCCTGGTGCCGCACCGCTGGGTGTGCGGGCGCAAGGGCGGGCACACGACCTACGTGTTCGAGGTGTTCGAGCCGGGGCCGGCGCCGTGTGCGGCCGACGCCAACTAGGCTCCCGGCACCGCGGCGCGCACGAGCTCGGAGAACACCACGCCCTTGAGGCCGCGGATCGCCAGGGCCATGCCCTCGATCTCACCCGGCGTGCCGCGCAGGATGATGGTCTCGAGGCAGTTGTCGTGGTCCAGGTGCACGTGCGTGCTGCACAGGGTGTGCACGTAGTGGCGGTGCTGGATGGCGTGCAGCCGGTCCTTCAGGTCGCGGCGGTGGTGGTCGTAGCAGATGGTCAGCACCCCGTGCACCTCGCCGCCCTCCTCCTGCCAGGCCTCGCGGACCAGCTCGCCGCGGATGAGGTCGCGCACCAGCTCCGAGCGCGAGGCGTAGCCCTGGGCCACGAGCCTCCGGTCCAGCTCGTCCATCAGCGCGGCGGGCAGCGATACGGTGAAGCGGCGGGTCGCGTCGTCGGCCATGGTCAATCCCAATCGTGGCTGTGGTAGTGGCGGTGCTCCGTGTCGCCGTCGCCGTGGCGGTGGCGGTGGATGTGCACCAGGTTCGCGCGGCGCAGCACGTCGTGGTCGCGGCGCAGGGCCAGCACGTCGCCGTCGTGGATGATGGCGTGGTCCTCGCCCATGACCAGGCAGCGCTCGCCCAGCTCGGTGGCCAGCGACAGGTTGTGGGTGGCCACCAGCAGGGTCTGGGGCAGGTCCTGGAGGAAGTCCACCAGCCAACCGGTGCTGCGCGGATCGAGGGCCGAGGTGGGCTCGTCCAGCAGCAGCAGGCGAGGATCGAGCACCAGCAGCGACGCCAGGCAGACCAGCTGCTTCTGCCCCGCGCTCAGGGTCCAGGGGGCGCGGTCGAGCAGGCCCTCGAGCCCGACGCGGCCGGCCCAGTCCCGCGCGCGGTCGTCGGCGTCGTCCAGCCCATGCTGCCGCGGACCATACGCGATCTCGTCGAGGACCGTCGGATTGAACAGCATGGCGTCGGGATGCTGGAACAGCAGCCCGACCTCGCGGCGGAATCGCCGGCGCCAGGCCTTGTCGCGCAGGCCCTCGTGGACGGCGCGGCCGCCGTACAGCACGCGGCCCGAGGTCGGCTTCAGCACCCCCGCCATGAGCTTCAGCAGCGTCGACTTGCCGCAGCCGTTGCTGCCCAGAAGCACGACCTTCTCGCCGGCCGACAGCACGGTCTCGACCGCCGCCAGCGTCGGGACACGCCCGTAGGCGTGGTGCAGGTTCTCAGTCGCGATCAAGGAAGAACCCCCGGGCATCCAGCGCCTCGGTCATGGCGGTGGCGTCGTGTTCGGCGCGGCGCGCGAACCAGGCGGCCGTGGCGGCGCCGTGGCGCAGGGCCGCCACCAGGCCCACGCGGCGCGGGCTGCGCGCGTCGAGGGCCTGGCGGAAGTCGGTGAACAGCCTGCGGAAGGTCAGTACCTGGCTCGTGGCCAGCACCAGGACGAAGCGCAGCGTCGGCGCGAAGCCCAGGGCCCGGTGCAGGTCCACCGCCGGCAGGATGCGGAACGCCAGCCCCACCAGCAGCAGCACGCGGGCATTCAATCTCAGCAGCACGGTCCCCGCCGCGTCGAGGTCGGCCCGCGCCGCGACGACGTAGCCCAGCGAGACGGCGAGCGCGAACGGCAGCGCCGCCCGCACGACGCGCCGCAGCACCCGCGGCGCCCCCGCGCCTGCCGACGCGATCACCAGCGCGGCGCCGGCCGCCAGCAGCCGCGCGTCGTGCACGACCGACCCCGCCACCACGGCGGCCAGGTACGACACCAGCAGCAGGCGATCCTTCATGCCGCCTCCTTCGGCGCCAGGATGCGCCAGGCCAGCACCGTCAGCACGCCGTCGGCCACGCCCACCAGCAGGTGGGGCACGACGACCGCCGGCAGCGTCACCGACCAGCCGAAGGGGAAGAACAGCGGCGTGCCGTCGGCGGCCTTCGCCACCAGCGGCTGCAGGCCCAGCACCAGGGCCACCAGCGCCGCAGGCACGACCGTGCCGATCCAGCCCGCCGCGAACAGCCCGATCGTGCGCCGACCGAGCACGTGCAGCACGCCGACCGCGGCCAGGCTGCCCGCCAGGCCCATGGCCAGGGCGTTGACGGGCAAGGCGGTCACGCCGCCGTCGCCGAACATCAGCGCCTGCATCAGGAAGACCAGCGACAGGGCCAGGAAGGCGTTCCACGCCCCGAACAGCGCCGCGATCATGCCCACGCCCGAGACGTGGACGGTGGTGCCGCCCGGCAGGGGCACGGTCACCAGCATCAGCGCGAACGCCGCCGCCGTGGCCACGGCCAGGCGCGGCACCGCCACCGGGTCGAGCTCGCGGCGCAGGCGGCGCAGACCCACGGTCCACAGCACGCCCGCGACCCCGTAGGCGGGGCCGTAGACCTGGGGCGCGATGAAGCCGTCGGG
>DAOPJF010000106.1:0-7920 GCA_035399525.1 Candidatus Krumholzibacteriia bacterium
GCAACGAGACGGTGGTCCGCCGCATGGTCGAGCAGGGACCGGCGCTGATCGACCGCCTGCTGTCGTACGGCATCGACTTCAGCCGCGAGGAGGGGACCGGGGGCGGCGGGTTCGCCCTCGGCCGCGAGGGCGGCCACTCGCGGCGGCGCGTCCTGCACTGCCGCGACCTGACGGGCCGCGAGATCGAATCGCACCTGCTGGCCGCGTGCATCGCCGAGCCGAACATCAGCATCGACGAGGACCACATGGGCCTCGAGCTGCTCAAGGGCGCCGAGTTCGGGCTGGAGGGCGAGCACGCCGCGCGCGTTGTCGGCGCCGTGGTCCTTGACCGGCACACCCACGCACGGCGCGTCTACCTGGCGGACGCGGTCGTGCTGGCCACCGGCGGCTGCGGCAAGGTGTACCTCTACACCAGCAACCCGGACATCGCGACGGGCGACGGCCTGGCCATGGCCTTCCGCGCGGGCGCCGAGCTGCGCAACCTCGAGTTCGTCCAGTTCCACCCCACCTGCCTGTACCATCCCGACGCCAAGAGCTTCCTGATCAGCGAGGCGGTGCGCGGCGAGGGTGCGGTGCTGATCAACCGCCGCGGCGAGCGCTTCATGGGCCGCTACCATCCGCTGGCCGACCTCGCGCCCCGCGACATCGTCGCCCGCAGCATCGACCAGGAGATGAAGTCCAGCGGCGATCCGTGCGCGTTCCTCGACCTGAGGCACCTCGACCGCGGCGTGGTCGAGGCGCGGTTCCCGAACCTGGTCTCCACCTGCGCGCGCTTCGGCATCGACATGGCCGGCGAACCGGTGCCGGTGGTGCCGGCGGCGCACTACATGTGCGGCGGCGTGACCACCGACCTGGATGCGCGCGCGACCCTGCCGGGGCTCTACGCGGTGGGCGAAACGGCCTGCACCGGCGTGCACGGCGCGAACCGGCTGGCCAGCAACAGCCTCCTGGAGGCGGTGTTCTTCGCCGACCGCGCCGCGGCGGCGATCGCCGCCGAACCGGCCATCTTCGGCGGCCGCGGTCCGCGCCTGCCGCTGCGCCTCGATGGCGGCGGTCCGCAGGACGTTCCCGGGGCCGAGGCGATCGTGCTCGAGCACGACTGGGACCTGGTGCGGCGGGTCATGTGGGACTACGTGGGCATCGTGCGCGACCGCGACCGGCTGGACATCGCGCTCGCCCGGCTGCGGGGCGTGCGGGCCACGGCCGAGCAGCTCTACCGCACGACCCTGGTGGGGCCCGAACTGGTCGAGCTGCGCAACCTGGCGCTGCTGGGCGAGATGATCGTCGTGTGCGCCCGCTCGCGCCACGAGAGCCGCGGCCTGCACGCGGCCACCGACCATCCCCAGCGGCGGGCAAAGGCCGTCGACACGGTGCTCGTCCGCGGCACGCCCCTGGACGGCGCCCTGGTGGCCGAACCGTGGGATCCGGACCGTGCCTGAGCCCTGGTACGACGTCGCGTTCCGGGCCCATTACCTGGCCCTGTACGCCCACCGGGACGACGCCGAGGCGGCGCGCTGCCTCGCGCTCCTGGAAGCGGCCGGCCTGCTCGCGGGGCGGCTGCTCGACCTGGGATGCGGCGATGGCCGTCACCTGCAGGCCCTGCCGCAGGCGACGGGGCTGGACTACTCGGCCGACCTGCTGGCGGCGGCGCGGCACCGGGCGCCGTCGGCACCGCTGGTGCGCGGCGACATGCGGCGGCTGCCGTTCGCCGACGGGTCCTTCGCCGCGGTGCTTTCGCTGTTCACCGCCTTCGGGTACTTCGGGGACGACGGCGACCGCAGGACGGCAGCCGAGGCCGCCCGCGTACTGCGGCCCGGCGGGCACTGGGTGCTGGATCTCTTCGACGGCGACCGCGTCCGCTCCGAGCTCGGCGACGGCGCCGAGCATGTCCGGGAACGCGTGGCGGGTCCGCTGGCGGTGCACGAGGCGCGCCGCTTCCTGGCGGGAGAAGCGACCGTGTGCAAGCGCGTCCGCCTGTCGGCCCGCGAGGGTCAGGCGGCGGCGGCCGCCGCCGCGGGCGTCGGCGGCGGCGGGCTGGGCTACGAGGAGCGCGTTCGCGTCTTCACCCTCGGCGAACTCGAGGACCTGGCCCGCTGCTGCGGCCTGGTGCGCGTGCAGGCCTGGGGGGGGTACGACGGCGCACCGCTGGGCGAGGGACCGCGCTGGATCCTGGTCTACCGCAAGACGGGAGCAGGGGAGGCCACACCATGACGACAACCTGGACCCCGGGCGAGCCCCTGCCCGACGCCGTGGCATCGTCGGCGCTCTTCACGTCGTGGTTTCGGCCCGCGGGCGACGGTCGCGACGCAACCGGCGAATTGGCTGGTGCGGCGCGCGCGATCGCGTCGCCGGCACCCGCACCGTGGTTCGCCGACCGTGCCGCGCAGGCCTGGGCCGGCCGCCTGGCCGCGGACCTGCCCGACGATGCCGCCCGACAGCGCCTGGACGCGAACCTGGCCGCCCTGCGGGCCGGTCGGGCCGACGTCGTGGTCACGGGGCAGCAACCGGGCTTCCTGGGCGGACCGCTGCTGACGGTGCACAAGATCGCCACCGCCGTTGCGCTCGCACGGCAGTTGAGCGCGGCCGGCCGACCGACGATTCCCGTCTTCTGGAGCGGCGACGACGACGACGACCTGGTCGAGGCGTTCGAGCCGGCGGCCTGGGCCGGCGGCGCCGGCCTCGTGCGCAGCGAGTTGCGGGAGGCCGCGCGCCGGGGCGGCGCGGCCCGGCGTCGGCTCGGTACGCTCGGCGTGCGCGAAGGCCAGGAAGCGGCGCTGGCCTGGCTTGCCGCGCAGCGCGAGGGGAGTCTGGCCTTCGCCACCTGGGCCGAGGCCGCCGACGGCCGGTGGCGCTGGGCCGACCTGCAGCGGCGCGCCCTGCTGCGGATGTTCGCGGGCACCGACCTGGTCATCGTGTCGGGGGATGATCCGGACCTGCACGCGGCCGGGGCGCCCTTCTACGCGGAGGTGCGGCCGAAGCTGGCCGCCCTGGCCGACGCCGCGCGCACGCGCGGCCAGGCCCTGGCGGCGGCCGGCTTCCACGCGCAGATCGGCGAGCGCTCCCTAGCGCGTCCGCTCTTCGCCGCCGCAGGCGATCGGCGCGTCGCCGCCGATCCCGGCACGGCGGACCGGGACCTGCGCCCGGGCGTCCTGTTGCGGTCGGCCCTGCAGGACTGGCTGCTGCGGCCTAGGGCCGTGGTGGTCGGACCGGGCGAATATGCGTACCTTCGGCAACTGGCCCCGGTGTACGCCGCGCTCGGTCTTGAGCGGGCGCCCCTGGTGCCCCGCCTGTTCGGCTGGCTGCTGCCGGACGGCTTCGACCGCGCGCGGCTCGCCGAGCACCGCCGGGTCGATGCGGGCCCCCCGTTGGACGACGCGGCCTGGCGCGCCTGGCAGGATGGCGCCGCGGCCTCCCTCGCCTCGTTGCTCGAGCACGCCGGGGGCCTGCCCGCCGAGCGGGCGGCGGCGCTGGCCAGGGGCCGCCTGAAGCGTTGGCGGCGTGGCGTCGATGCCGCGGTGCGCCACGAGCGGCGATCGGCAGCGATGGCGCGGGTGCCGCGTGACCCGGCGTGGATCTTCCCCGGCGGCCTGCGGCAGGAACGCGGCGTGGCCTGGGGGGCGGCGTGGGCCGCCTGGGGTGCGGACCTGGCGCCGGCCCTCGTGGGGGCGGCCGGAGCCCACCTCGCCGCCGGCGCCGCGAACGACTGGCGCGAATGGATCATCACCGTACCGGCCCCGGAGGAACCCCGATGAACGACGCCTGGGGCTGCGACCTTCTCGTGGTGTCGCCCCACACCGACGACGCCGAGATCGGCCTGGGCGGCACCATCGCCCTGCTGGCGGGCCGTGGCCGCCGCGTGTGGGCGGCCGACCTCACGCGCGGCGAGTTGGGCAGCAACGCGACGCCCGATGAGCGCTGGGCCGAGGCGGCCGCCGCGTCGGCCATCCTGGGGCTGGCCGGCCGGGTGCAGCTCGAACTGCCCGACGGCTTCATCGACGCGGACGACCGCGACCAGGCCGGGGCTCTCACCTGGGTCCTGCGCAGCCTGCGGCCGCGCTGGGTCGTGACGGCGCCCGATCCGGTGCGGCACCCGGACCACCAGGCCACGCCTCGACTGGTGGAGCGGGCCGTCTTCATGGCGCGCCTGGCGGCCTTCCGTCCGACGCGTCCGGCCGGGCGCACCTGGTCGGGTGGCGCGCCGCTGCCCGAGGCGGCCGACGTGTTCACCGCCGAAGCCCGCTTCGCGGTCTGCGCCGACCACGTGGCGCCGTCGCTCTACTTCGACGTCGGCGCCACGTGGGAGCGCAAGCTGGCCGCGCTGGCCTGCTACGCCAGCCAGTTCGAGCGCGGCGCCGGTCGGCGCCCGACGATGATCAACGACGAGGCGTTCCTCGAGAGGATCGAGCGCCGGGCGCTGGCCTGGGGACGCCGGGCCGGCTGCGCGCGGGCCGAGGCGCTGTGCGGCCCGGCGGCGCCGGTGGCGGGCGACCTGCCCGCGGACCGGTGGGCGTGATGCGGCTGCCCGCGATCGGCATCACCTGCTATCCGACCCAGGGCGGCAGTGGCGTCGTGGCCACCGAGCTGGGCCTGCACCTGGCGCGCCACGGTTGCGCGGTGCACTTCATCTCCAGCAGCCTGCCCTTCCGGCTGCAGCAGTACAGCGAGAACATCTTCTACCACCCGGTGGACATGCCGCAGTACCCGGTGTTCCAGAACTCGCCGTACACGCTGAGCCTCGCGACGGTCATGAGCGAGACCGCGGTGCAGCACGGACTGGACATCCTGCACGTGCACTACGCCATCCCGCACGCCGCCAGTGCCTACCTGGCGCGCGAGATGGTCGGCCGCGACCGGCTGAAGGTGGTCACCACGCTGCATGGCACCGACATCACCCTGGTCGGGCAGGAGCCGTCGTTCTTCCCCATCACGCGGTTCATGATCGACCAGAGCGACGCCGTCACCGCGGTGTCGCATTTCCTTCGCGAGGAGACCGTCCGCGTCTTCGGCGTGACGCGGCCCATCGAGGTGATTCCCAATTTCGTCGACGCGCGCCTCTACCGGCCCACCGAGGACGCCGCCCTGCGGCGTCGCCTGGCGCCGGGCGGCGAGCAGGTGATCATGCACGCCTCGAACTTCCGCAAGGTGAAGAACCTGCCGGCGGTGGTGGCCACGGCGGCCCGGGTGGCGGCCCGGCGCCCCGTGCGGCTGGTGCTGGTCGGGGACGGTCCGGAAATGCCAGCCGTCCGCGCGCAGGTGGCCGAGGCCGGGTTGAAGGACCGGACCGTCTTCCTGGGCCACGTGGACGACCTCGCCGAGGTGCTGCCCGCCGCCGACGTGCTGCTGTTGCCGTCCCTGCACGAGTCCTTCGGGCTGGTGGCGCTGGAGGCCATGGCCTGCGGCGTGGTCCCGGTGGTCACGAACCGCGGCGGGGCCGCCGACTTCGTGCAGGATGGCGTCAACGGCTTCCTGCGCGACCCCGAGGACGTGGAGGCCCTGGCGAGCGCGGTCCTGCAGGTCCTCGGGGACCCGGCCCTGCAGTCCCAGCTCGCCGAGGACGCCCGGCGGGACGCCGCGGGCGAGTTCGGGGTGGCCTGCGTCCTGAAGAAATACCTCGACCTGTACGACCGCCTGCTGGCCGACAGCCCCGCCGCCGGTTGACAGCGGCCCGGCGCCCGCTACAATGATAGGGACAGCTGAGGATCTCGCGGACCGGGGGTTTTGCCCATGACGGACACCTTGGACCTGCTGCGGCGCGTCGAGGCCCTGGCCGAAAGGCGGGGTGTCTTCCGGCCCGAAGCCTATGTCTTCGTGCTGGAGGCCCTCGAACTGGCCGTCGCGAACCAGGACGAACCCGGCCACGTGTCGGGCGAGGACGTGCTCGAGCGCATCCGCCTGCTCGGCCGCGACCGCTTCGGCGCGCTGGCGGGCGACGTGTTCAACGCCTGGGGCGTGCGCGGCACCATCGACTTCGGGCGCATCGTGTTCCACCTGGTCGACGACGGGCTGCTGCACAAGCGGGACGAGGACACCCTCGCCGACTTCATCGACAAGTTCGACTTCCGCCAGGCCTTCGCCCTGCGCACGCACGAGGGGCGGGGCTGACCGCCGGAACTTTCACGCCGCCCGGGAGGTAGAACCCCGAGCGGCGCCGCCAGAACGGGGGCGCACGGCCCCACCGGACCAGGGACGGTCCGCGGATCCGGCCGCGAGGGAGCGGGGCCGCATCCCCACGCCAGCGAGAATCTCCCCGAGGAGACCCGATGCCTGCCAGCGCCTTCCTGGCGACCATGGGGCCCGGCGAACTGCTGGGCCTGGTCCTCGACTCCACCTTCTTCGGCAAGACGATCATGCTCGTCCTGCTGGTGCTTTCGGTGCTGTCGTGGGCCGTGTTCATCGACAAGGCGCGCACCCTGGCGCGCCTGCGCGCGGGGCACCTCGAGTTCTGGGGCCGGGCCGAGCAGTGGCTCGACGCGCGGCTGCCCCGCGAGGATCTCGTCGCCTGGTGCGCCGGCCGTCCCGACCTGCCGCTGTGCAACCTGATGCGCGAGGCCGACGGGCTGACCCAGGCGCCGGCGGTGCGCCGGGCGTCCGAGCGCGTCACCTACCTGGAGATCGAAGGCCTCGAGCGCTATCTCATCCTGCTGTCGACGGCGGTGACGATCGCGCCGTTCCTGGGGCTGCTGGGCACGGTGTGGGGCATCATGACCAGCTTCTGGGACATGTCGGCCATGCAGAGCGCCAACCTGACCGTGGTCGCGCCCGGCATCGCCGAGGCGCTGGTCACCACCATCGGCGGCCTGGCCACGGCCATCCCCGCGGTGATCTTCTACAACAGCCTCGTGCGCAAGATCGACCTCGTGGCCAACGAGCTCGACCGGCTGCGCACCATCCTCGAGGAATCGGCCAGCGAGAGCGCAGGCGGACGCGACCGCGTCAACCGCCCGGCGGCCCATGACCGGGGGGCCATCTGATGGCCGGGCGCACGCGGGGCCACCGCGTCATGGCGGACATCAACATCACGTCGCTGGTCGACGTGACGATGACGCTGCTGATCATCTTCATGCTGACGGCGCCCTACATCCAGGGCGGGGTGGAGGTGAACCTGCCCGAGGCCGAGACGCGCACCCAGATCGTCAAGGAGGGGCCGGTCATCACCATCAGCAGCAACCGCGAGGTCTTCTTCATGGACCAGGCGGTGGAGATCGCCGACCTGCCAGGCCTGCTGGCGCCCTACCTCGAGAAGAAGGACACGCTGCCGGTCTACCTGCGCAGCGACGAGGAGGTGCCCTACGGCGTCGTCCTGAAGGTGATGGCCGCGGTCGAACGGCAGGGGTTCCTGAACCTGAGCCTGGTGGCCGATCCGCCCCAGCCGGGGGAGTGACGTGTCCCGCGGGATGCCCTGGTCGGTGCTGTTGCACGTGCTGCTGATCTCGTTGGCCGTCCTCTACGGCAACACGGTGCAGCGGCGCGTGCTCGAGCCGCCGTTGCTGATGCGCGCGCACCTGGTGCCCAGTTCGGTGCTGGCCGACGCCGCGGTGACGCCGGCCCAGGAGCAGCCCGCGCCCGAAGCGTCACCGCCGCCCCAGGAGGCGCCCGAGCTGCCCCCGAAGGAGGTCCCGGTCGAGCGGCCGAAGCCGAAGGAGACACCGAAGACCGAGGCCAAGCCCAAGCCGCCGCAGCCCAAGCCCGAGCAGAAGCCGGCCGAGAGCCTGCAGAAGCCGGCCGACGCGGGCGAGACCGGGCCGGTGCAGCCGTCGCTCAGCGGTCCGAGCGTGCAGGGCACCGACACGAACTTCCCGTTCGCCTGGTACCTTAGCACCGTGGAGAGCCAGGTCGCCCGGAACTGGCGGCCGCGGCAGCTGGGGTTCGGCGAGCGTTCGCGGGTGTCCTGTGCCGTCCACTTCGTGATCGGGCGCAACG
>DAOPJF010000107.1:0-7919 GCA_035399525.1 Candidatus Krumholzibacteriia bacterium
CCGCCGGTTCGGACGGCCTGCTGATCTTCGACCCCTCGCCGGGCCTCCTGGGCGCCCCGGTGGGCGTGGTGGCTTCGTGGCCCGGCGACGCGCAGCAGGTCTTGGTCAGCGGAACGCTGGCGATCATCCGCACCGGCATGGGGCTCGAGACCGTGGACCTGGCCGACCCCCTGGCCCCGGTGTCGGTGGGCGCATGGACCTTCGCCGCCCCCGCGGGCCTGAGCCTGGACGGCGACCGCGCGTGCCTGGCCAGGGCCGATTCCCTCGTGGTGCTGGACCTGGCCGACCCGGCCGTCCCCACGCTCGCGGGGACCGCCGGGACCTGGGAGGGCCACACCTTCCGCGCGGCCACCCTCGTGGGCGACGGCGTGGACCTGGCCTCGACCGACGGCCTGGCCGAGGTGGATGCCGCCAGCGGCGCGGCGACCTGGCGCGGCGGCCACGACACGGGCGTCGTGGCGCAGGTGGTCGTGGGCGACCTGCTGGTCCAGGCCACCGGCGAACTGGGGCTGCAGGTGTGGCGCCGGCCTGCGGCGACCTACGCCGCCTACCCGCGGATCTTCACCCTGCCCACCAACTACATCCCCGACCGCATCGTCGGGGATCGCCTCGTGGGCCACCTGGGCGGCGACATCGTGGTCTACGACCTCGCGTCCGCGACGCCGACGCCGGTCGTGACGATCCCGGCGCCGGACGTGCCCTTCGCCGACGTCGCCCGGGTCGACGTGCGCGACGATCTCGTGGTCATCGGGTACGGGAACGGGGATCTGCGCACGGTCCGCTGGTATGACGGCGGCTGGGATGAGCTCGGCTCGCTGCCCACCCAGGTTCGCGGGATCATCGGGCTCGAAGTCGCCGGCAACGTGCTGGGCGTGTTGACCGGCGCCGTGAGCGCCGACTCGCTGCTGGTCTGCGACATCACCGACCCGGCGGCGATCCGGCTCACCGCCGTCGTCACGGCGCCGACGCTGGGCTGGGCCTCGCGCTTGGAGGCCGTCGAGGGCGGGTTCGTGGCCGGAGCCGGCGGAGGGAGTTCGACCGACACCCCGGCCTTCGTCGTCGATGTCCGCGATCCGGCGGCGCCGGGCGTCGCATCCATCCTGATGCCCGCCGAATCCTATTGGTCGGTCGGCCCGACCACGCTCTACGTGCGTTCCCCCGAGGCATTCCGGCCCTACGACCTGGCGGACATCGGCAGACCGCTGGCGGGAACGGCCCTGTCCATCGACGACCGGAAGGTCGGCAACGGCTCGCACCCCTACTTCCCGGCGGCCTACGACTTCGTGGTGGCCGGCGGCTGGGGCTACCTGGTGGGGACCGACACGGTGTTCGACCTGGCCGATCCGATGGCCCCCGTGGCCGTGGGGGCGACGGTGAACGAAGCCTGGCGCAACCCGTACCGGGCCGTGGCCTCGGCCGACCACCTGTTGTACTCGTGGCCCGTCGGGTTGGGCAACCTGCGGACCTACGCGCTGCTGCCCGCGGCCGGAGCTGCTTGGCCCAGCGGGGTCGATGACGGGCTGCCGGCGCCGACCGGCGGCCTGGCCCTGGACGCGGCGCCGAACCCGTTCAACCCGCGGGTCGTCCTGTCGTTCACCATGGCCGCACCCGGGACGGCCGAGATCGCGATCCACGACCTGCGCGGGCGGCGCGTCGCCCGGCTCGCGGGCACGTTCGCCGCGGGGCCGGCGACCCTCGCCTGGGACGGCTGCGACCGGCGCGGACGCCCCCTGCCCTCGGGCGTCTACCTGGCGCGGCTGGTCGCGGGCGGGGACACCGCGGTGCGCAAGCTGTTGCTGGCCCGGTAGTTCAGCGACATTTCGAGAATGGCGAAAAAGATCCTGCACAATTCGACTCCGGATTGCGCCCTCTGGTCATGAAAGCGGCCCGGCACCCTGCCGGCACCACGATCCCGGCCCGCCGGGATGACCAGAAAGGCACGATCATGAACGCTCGCTTCCGCCCCCTGCTGCTGTCCGCCCTGGCCCTGGCGCTTGCCCTGGCCGGGTGCAGTTCCGACGACCCCACGTCCCCCGCGCCGGAGCCGTCCACCGGCATGCCGCGCATCCCGACCCTGGCCGACTACGGCGGCAACCTCGACAACATCCCCGACCAGTCCGAGGTGATCGTCACCGGCATCGAGCCCTGGCAGGGGCCGTTCGTGCCGTCGATCACCGACATGAACACGTCCTACTCGTACTACCTGACCGTCGACGTGCCCCTGGTCGGACCGGTCACCCTGTCGGGCGGCACGCAGACGGGCTGGGCGTCGAGCATCTTCTTCCTGGTCTCGTTCCACGAGGACATCTTCAACCGTGACTACGTGCTGGACTCGAGCCCCTACCAGGCGGGCCCGCTGCGCTTCGTCCTGGCCCGCAATGGCGCGCCGGTCACCAGCCCCTCGCCCCTGGGCACGGTCGGCTGGGCGGACGACGGCGACGGCACGTCGAGCTACGCCTGGACCGTGAACTCGCGGGTCTGGGGCGGCATCACCGAGGGATTCACCAGCGAGCGGCGGCCCCTGGAGATCCGCGTGTCCCAGGAGGGCATCCCGACCCTGGCCGAGGCCCCGTACCTCAAGCGCGAACTGTACTGGCAGCTGTCCAACATCAACGGCGACCCCTACAAGATCATCGACCCCGGCTACCACTTCGGGCAGTCGACGACCTACACCACCGGCGTCTCGGAGACCGAGTCGTACGAGTTCTTCTGGTCGCTGACCACCTCGGTCAGCGGCGGGTACGGGCCCGTGTCCGCGAGCGTGTCGGCCTCCGTGGGCGAGACCTTCGGCACCTCGGTGACGGTCAGCGAGCAGACGAGCGTCACGGTGACCGAGGACATCACCGCGCCGGCGGGCAAGACCATCATGGCCAGCCGCTGGCAGCTGATGGAACGGTACACGGTCTGCACCGCCGACGGCGCGCCGTTCGCCGCCGACGGCCTGCACTGGCGGAACATGACGCTCGAGGTGCCCGGCGTGAACCGCGTGTTCATCGAGGACTACCCCGGCCAGTAGCCCCCTTCGTGGAATCCGCCGGGGGGCGGAGGGCGGTCGGCTTCCCGCGGCGGCGGGGGCCGGCCGCCGCATCCGTCGTGGCGGATGGCCAGGAATCTGGTAGAATTCCCTCCTGGATCGCAACGCCCTTTGCGCCACGAAGATCCCGGCCCCGCGCCGGCAAGGCAGCCCGATGTCCCAGACCCGCTACCAGCGCATCCGCGCCGCCTACCTCGCGCTGCTTCCCCAGGATGATGCCGCCCGCGAACGGGCTCTCGCCGCGCTGGACGCGGACCTGCGCGCCGACGTGCGCGCGATGCTGCGGGACGCCGAGACCGTGGGCATCCTCGACCGGGGACCGGCGCCGGACGCCGGTCGGCTGCCCGCGTCCATCGGCCCCTACCGGGTGGTGCGGCGCCTGGGCCGCGGCGGCATGGGCGACGTGTTCCTGGCCGAGCAGGACGGCGACCTGCACCGCCGGGTGGCGGTCAAGCGCATCGCGGTGGGCAGCCGCTTCCTGGAGCGCTTCGCCACCGAGCGGCGCGTGCTGGCGCGCCTGCGGCATCCCAACATCGCCGTGGTCTTCGACGCCGGGCAGGACGGCGACGACGCCTGGCTGGCCATGGAGTTCATCGACGGACCGCCGATCACCGCGTGGGCCCGGGAACACGGGCTCGACCTGAGGGCGCGGGTCGAACTGGTGCGCCAGGTGTGCGCCGGCGTGAACCACGCCCACGGCCGCGGCGTGCTGCATCGCGACCTGAAGCCGTCGAACCTGCTGGTGGGCGAGGTGGACGGGCAGCCCAGCGTGCGCATCATCGACTTCGGCATCGCCAAGGTGCTCGAGGGCGTCGACGGCGAAGCGGCCGGCCGCACGCTGGCGGGGCAGATCCTGGGCACGCCGCAGTACATGGCGCCCGAGCAGACCGAGCTGCAGCCCGAGCTGATCGATGCGCGCAGCGACACCTACGCCATCGGCGTCGTGCTGTACGAGCTGGTGTGCGGCCAGCTGCCCCACCCGACGGCCGACCTCGCGGGGCGGGGCCTGACCGAGCTGCGCCGCATCCTGCTGCACGACGACCCGCCGCCGCCGAGCCGCCACGATCCGGTGGTGGACCGCGAGCTGGACTGGATCTGCGCCAGGGCCCTGGCGCGGAATCCCGACGAGCGCTACCAGGGTGCCGGCGAGCTGTCGGCCGACCTCGAGCGCTGGCTCGAAGGGCGACCCGTGCACGCGGCTCCGCCGAGCGCGGCGTACCGGGCGCGCAAGTTCGTCCGGCGGCACGCGCTGGCCGTGGCCGCGGGTGCGACGATGCTCGTGCTGCTGGTGGCCGGCCTGCTGGGCACCAGCCTGGCGCTGGTGCGGGCGCGCAAGGCCGAAGCGGTGGCCGTCGCCGAGTCGCGGCGGGCGCAGCAGACCAGCGAGTTCCTGCTCGATCTCTTCGACGACGCCGACCCGACCCTGGGCGGCAGCCGCGACGAGATCGCCGAGTGGGTGCTGCGCCGCGGCCGCGCCGCGCTGGACGACGTGGACGACCCGGCGTTGCGCCGCACCTTCGTGCCCACCATGGGCCGCCTGTACCACACGCTGGGCCTGTACGGGGACGCCGACACCCTGCTGGTCGAGGCGCTGGCCGCCGCCGAGGCGGACGGTTCGGACCTGGAGCGCGCCCGCGCCCGCGAACAGGCGGGCATCAACGCGTACGACCAAGGCCTGTACCCGGCCGCCAACGATCTGCTGCGCCGGGCGGCGGCGGCCGCCGACCGCGCCGGCACGGGGAACGAGGCCCGCGAGCTGCAAGCGAACATCATGACCTGGCGCGCCTCGGTGGCCATCAAGGCGAGCCATCCCGATTCGGCACTGGTCCACCTGGATGCCGCCATCGCCCTGCTCGAGGCGATCGAGCCCCTGCCCTGGCGCGCGGTGGCCGACGGCCAGCAGTCGCGCAGCGTGGCCCTGCGCAGCCTGGACCGGCTGGATGACGCCCTGGCCGCCAGCGACCGTGGCCTGGCGATCCTGGCGGACCACGGCGCCGAGCGCACGCCGCTGTATGCGGTGAGCCTGCACTCGCGCGCCAACGTCCTGACCGAGCTCGACCGCGCCGAGGAGGCCGTGGCGGACTTCCAGCGTTCGCGCGCCATCTGGATCGCCAGCTACGGCGAGGTGCACCCCCACGTCGCCAGCAGCTACAGCAGCGAGGCCGCGACGCAGTACGCGCTGGGCCACTATGCCGAGATGGAGCAGCTGGCGGGCAAGGCCCTGGCCATCCAGGAGCAGCTGACGTCGGCCGACCATCCCTCGCTGGCCCAGCACCTGATCAACCGCAGCGTGGCCCGCCTGAGCATGGAGACGTTCGAGGGCGTCGAGGACGACCTGCTGCGCGCCATCGGCATCTACGAGAAGGTGTACGGCGGGCCGCACCCGAACATCGCGTCGGTGCTGGACAACCTGGCCTACCTCTACCAGGCGCAGGGGCGCCGGGACGAGGCCCTGGACGCCTACCGCCGCTGCGCGGAGATGCGTGCCGCGACGCTGGGCCCCGGCCACCGGCGCACGCTGCTGAGCCGGCTGAAGCTGGCCGAGGTGCTGGCCGGGATGGGAGAGCGCCAGGAAGCACAGGCCATCGCCGCCGACATCCTGCCGCGGCTGGTCGAGGTGCGCGGCCCCGACCACGACCAGACCCGGCGCGCCCGCACGCTGCTGGACGCGAAGGAGTAGAGGCATGGCCACGACGCCGGATCATCCGGACCTGCCCACGCTGCTCGGCCGCATCGAGGACCCGGCGCAGACGCCCGATCCGCGGCTCATCGATGAAGTGTACGCCGAGCTGCGCCGGCTGGCGGGCATCTGGATGGCCGACGAGAAGGCGGGCCACACCCTGCAGCCCACGGCGCTGGTGAGCGAGGCCTGGCTGCGCCTGGTGGGGCCGGATCGCGACATCGCCTGGCAGGGCCGCTCGCACTTCGTGGCGGTGGCGGCGCGCACCATGCGGCGCCTGCTGATCGACCACGCGCGGCGCAAGGCCGCCGAGAAGCGCGGCGGCGGCTGGGCGCGGCTGACGCTCAGCTCGGCCGAGGACCAGGTCTTCGACGACCCCGGCGAATTCGTCGCCCTGGACGCGGCCCTCCAGGAGCTGGCCGCGCTGGATCCGCGGGCCGCCCAGGTGGTGGAGCTGCGGTTCTTCGGCGGTTTCGGCATGGACGAGATCGCCCGCCACCTGGACGTCAGCCGGCGCACGGTGCAGGACGACTGGTCGACGGCGCGGGCGTGGCTGCACGGGCGGCTCAAATGATCGCGCCCGCGGCTCCGACGGCCGCGGGCGCATCGTGCGGCCGCCAGCGGGCCGACGGGGTCACAGCTGCGCGTTGCGCAATCGCAGGGCGTTGCCCACGACGGACACCGAACTGAGGCTCATGGCCGCCGCCGCGATCATCGGGCTGAGCAGCAGCCCGAACACCGGGTAAAGGATGCCGGCCGCCAGCGGCACGCCGACGGCGTTGTAGCCGAAGGCGAACAGCAGGTTCTCGCGGATGTTGCGCATGGCGGCGCGGCTCAGGCGGCGCGCCCGGACGATGCCGGACAGATCGCCCTTGACCAACGTGACGGCGGCGCTGCCCATGGCCACGTCGGTGCCCGTGCCCATGGCGATGCCGACGTCGGCCTGGGCCAGGGCCGGCGCGTCGTTGGTGCCGTCGCCCGCCATGGCGACCCGCAATCCCTGGCGCTGGAGGCTGCGCACCAGCTCGAGCTTGTCCCCGGGCCGAACGTCGGCGTGCACCTCGTCGATCCCCAGCTCGCGGGCCACGGCGCCGGCCGTCGTCGCGCTGTCGCCGGTCACCATGATGATGCGCAGACCTTCCTGGCGCAGCGCGTGCAGTGCGTCCGGAGTGCTCGGCTTGACAGGATCGGCGATGCCCAACAGCCCGGCCGGGCGCCCGTCCACGGCGACCAGGACGACCGTCCTGGCCTCGCGGCGCCACGACTCCGCCTGTTCGTCCAGATCGTCGAAGTCGATGCCTGCGTCGGCCATCAGGGAGCGGTTGCCCAGCAGGACCGGCCGTCCTTCAACGCGGCCGGACACGCCCTTGCCCGTGACGGCCGAGAACCCCTCGGCGGCCCCCGGCGCCAGGCCGCGATCCTTGGCCATGGCCAGGACGGCCTCGGCCAGCGGGTGTTCGCTGCCCCGCTCCAGGGACGCCGCCATGCGCAGCACGTCGTCCTCGGATCGGCCCTGCCGCGCCGCGACCGCGACCACGCGCGGGCGGCCCTCGGTCAGCGTGCCGGTCTTGTCCACCAGCAGCACGTCCACCTTTTCCATGGCCTCGAGCGCTTCGGCGTCGCGCACCAGCACGCCCGCATGCGCGCCGCGTCCCGTGCCCACCATGATCGAGATGGGCGTGGCCAGGCCCAGGGCGCAGGGACACGCGATGATCAGCACGGCGATGGCGTTGACCAGGGCGTAGGCCAGCGACGGCTGCGGCCCGTGCAGGTACCAGACGGCGAACGCGACCAGGGCGACCGCCACCACGGCGGGCACGAACCACGCGGCCACCCTGTCGGCCGCTTTCTGGATGGGAGCGCGGCTGCGTTGGGCCGTGCGGACCATCTCCACGATCCGCGACAGCGTCGTCTCGGACCCGACCCGCTCGGCGCGCATGACGAAGCTCCCGCCTGCGTTCATGGTGCCGCCGGTCACGGTGTCACCGTCGCCCTTGCGGACGGCCATGGGCTCGCCGGTGATCATGGATTCATCGACGCGGCTCTCGCCGTCCAGGACGATGCCGTCCACGGGGACGCGCTCGCCGGGCCTGACGCGCAGGCGGTCGCCGGCTTGCACGTGCGCCAGGGGTACATCCTCCTCAGAGCCGTCGGCGGCCAGGCGTCGTGCGGTGTCGGGCGCCAGCTCCAGCAGCGAGCGGATGG
>DAOPJF010000108.1:0-7911 GCA_035399525.1 Candidatus Krumholzibacteriia bacterium
ATCCTGTTCCCCAACCGCTTCGACCAGAACAACTTTGTGAGGGCGAACCAGGAAGTGCGCATCCCGCGCGAAGGCTACAGTCTGCAGGTAGAAAATTGGAGGGGCACGGAGTACGTGCAGATCGTGGCGTGCAACGTGCAGTTCGTGACCTGCAGCAACTCCACGTTCAACCACAACAACATGAAGGGCCTTTATGCCGAGAAGCTGAGCGACGCGACCTTTACCGGATGCACGGTCAGCGGCAACGGCTTCGACCCCGCCGGAATCCCGTCCTACTTCCTGCCCTGGATGTCGGGCGTGGACGTCAACCTCAAGGCCGGGACCTACCAGAACCTGGTCTTCAGCGGCTGCACCGTCACCAGCAATGGCCTTGGCGGTGCGCAGCACGGCGTGGGCCTGACGGCGAAGGCCCGCGGCACCGGCACGCTCGACACGGGCTACGCGGCCTATCCCGCCACGCTGGACAATGTCCAGGTGATCGACTGCATCGTCACGGGCAACGAGCGAGGCATCCGCTTCGGCGAGCCCGGCAAGGACAACACGACGCCGACCAACGTGGTCGTCTCCGGCTGCACGCTCGCGGGGAACGTGCAGACGTATGCCGGCAGCGACGGCAGCGCCTACGGTGATGTCGTCAACGTGAGCACCGCTCCGGTGAACGCCGGCTTCAACTGGTGGGGCGACACCGACGCCACCGACCAGGTGGGCGGCACGGGCGCCGTCGCCATCTCCCCCTGGCTGGGCGCGGCTCCGGGCACCAGCCCCATGGCCTGGTACGTCGACACCACCGGCACCATCCAGGCGGCCATCGACGCCGCCGTGGCCGGCGACGACATCTACGTCTCGGCCGGACACTTCGAGGAGCAGCTGCACGTCACCAAGGACGACCTGGCGATCACCGGCGCGGGCGCCGGCGCGACCTTCGTCGACTGCCCGCCGGTCCTGGCCCTGGCCTACACGACCAGCGTGGCCAACAAGCCCGTGGTGTTCGTCGACGGCTGCACCGGCGTGGCCCTGTCGGGCCTGACGGTCGACGGCCTCGGGCGCGGCAATGCCAACTACCGCTTCCAGGGCATCGGCTTCTGGAACGCCGGCGGCTCGGTCACGAATGCGCACGTCACCAACATCATGGACACCCCGTTCAGCGGCAGCCAGCACGGCGTGGGCATCTACGCCTACAACGTCACCGGCGGCCCGTACACCATCGCGGTCACCGATGTGCTGGTGGACGCCTTCCAGAAGGGCGGCGTCGTGGTCAACGGCGCCGGTGAGCACGGCATCTTCACGCGCGTTACGACCCCCGGCGCCGGCCCGACCGGCGTGACGGCCCAGAACGGCATCCAGGTCGGATACGGGGCCACCGGTGCCGTCATCGACTGCACGGTCTCGGACGTCGTGTACACGGGCTCGAACTGGGGCGCCACGGGCGTGCTGATCTACGACGCCGGTCCGGTCACGGTCAGCGGCACGAACATCGATGCCTCTCAGGCCGCCATCAGCTACAGCTACGGCGGCGGCTCCGTGACCGGCGGCGCGCTCACCGGCTGCACGACGGTCGGCGTCGAGTTGTGGAATAGCTATGCCAAGGCCGACGCTGGCCGCATCCGGCCCGCGCCCGTCGCGGAAGACGCTCATCGTGCGGACAAGGCCGCCCAGTCGGTGACCATCACGAACGTGCCGATGACCGCCAACGGCGGCACCGCCGGCGTGTGGGTCACGGCCGACGACCCGGCTGCGGTTTCGGTGACCGGTTCGTCGATCACCGGCTTCGAGTACGGCATGATCCTCGACGAGGTCTTGCCGGGCGCCATCGGCGGCTCGGCCACGGGCAACGTCATCGCCGCGAACACGAACTTCGGCGCCTGGTCCAACACCGCGACCCCGTTCGACGCGCGCGGCAACGACTGGGGCACGGCCAGCGGTCCGTTCCACGCCACCCTCAACCCCGCCGGCCAGGGCAACGCGGTCAGCGACAACGTGCTGTTCGAGCCCTGGACGGGCCAGGCCGGCCTGTCGGTCTCCCCCGTCGCCACCGGGCCGCTCAGCTGCGGCCAGAGCGTGGACCTGACGTTCTCGTACACGGCCGACGCCTCGACGCCGGACATGTTCCTGTACAACATCGTCGTGGCGATCCCGGCCGAGCTGACCTACGCCGGCTCGACCGATGACGAGCCGTTCGGCGACTCCAACAAGTACTTCTACGACATCGACAACGGGGACGGGACGCGGACGATCACCGGCTCGACGGTGGGCAATCCGACCAACCCCGTCAGCGGCGCCGGCACGGTGCCTCTGTTCACGCTGCACCTGACCACGGCCGGCGACGGCACGGCGAGCGTGGGCGCGCAGAGCTTCGTGTTCCGTGATCCCACCAACCAGCCGATCGCCGCCGGCGCCAGCGGTGCGACGGTCACCGTGGACTGCACCGCCCCGGCGGCCGTGACGGCCATCGCGGCCGCCCCGGGCCACAACAAGATCGACCTGACCTGGAGCCACGACGGCAACGACGTCGACCACTACGAGGTCTTCGCCGGCCTGTGGCACGACGGTGCCCATGCCTCGGCCTACCCCGAGTACGACGACATGCCCGCCGACGCGCTGCCCGTCCGCGAGGGCTCCTACGCCGCCACCGCCGCTTCGGCGGACTGGCTGTCCGTGGGCACCCCCGGCACGCCGGGCTTCACCCAGGCCTGGACGGACGCCCTGAACCGCGGCGTCTACTACTACGAGGTGTTCGCCATCGACGCGGCGGGCAATGCCAGCCCCGCGTCGGCGTCCATCGACCGGGCGACCAACTACTGGCTGGGTGACGTGTACGGACTGACCGACGCCACGCCCAACGGCGTCGTCAACGCCTTCGACGTGAACGAGTTGGGCTCGGCGTTCGGCACGGCCGTCCCCTACGGCGCCGCCACCAACGTCATGGACGTCGGCCCCACCGACGACTGGAGCCGCCTGGGCGTGCCCCTGACCGACAACGTGATCAACTTCGAGGACCTGATCATCTTCACCATGAACTTCGGAGTCGTCTCGGCGGCGAAGGACCGGGCCCCGATGGACGACCACGTCGCCCTGTCGTGGGTGGACTACGGTGACGGCCGCTACGGCCTGCGCCTGGTGGACGGCGCCTCGCTGAAGGGCCTGCGCGTGCAGGCGCCGGGCGCGGTGGACAACGTCACCGCCGGCGCGCTGCTGGACGAGCAGTCCGAGCTGACCTTCCTGCGCAACGTGGGCGCGACGCTGGACGCGTCGGTCGCCGTCTTCGGCGGCGGCGTGGCCTTCACCGGCAGCGGCGACCTGATGGTCATCGAGGCAGGCGACGCCATCGACGTGGCCGACCTGGTCATCACCGCCCGCGCCACCGACAACAGCGCGCTGACGGTCACCGTGGACAAGACCAGCGACGCCATGGCGCCGCGGGTGTTCGCGCTGCACCCCAACTACCCGAACCCCTTCAACCCGACCACCAAGATCAGCTTCTCCCTGCCCGAGGCGCAGTCCGTGCGCCTGGCCATCTACAGCGTCGACGGCCGCCGCGTCGCCACCCTCGTGAACGAGGTGCGCACGGCCGGCCTGCACGAGGTGCTGTGGAAGGGCCAGGATGACGCCGGCCGGCCCATGGCCTCGGGCGTGTACTTCTGCCGCATCGATGCCGGTCCGTACAGCTCGGTGCACAAGATGATGCTGGCCAAGTAGGCCCGCAGCCGTCGACGGGGTCCGCCGGCCTGCACCCGGCGGGCCCCGTCCGACGGTGGCCCATGACGAGACATATCGGTTTCGCCGGGCGGCCCGAGGCGCGGGCCGCCGCTCTCCAAGCCATCCACAGGGGGACATCATGAAACACATGCTCGCCTGCTCGCTCCTGGTCCTGGTGCTCGCCGTCGGCGGCGCCCAGGCCGCGGTGCTGACCGTCGACGCCGGCGGAGGGGCCGACTACACGACGATCCAGGCCGCCATCGACGCCGCCGCGCCCGGGGACCAGATCACGGTCGCCGCGGGCCACTACGTGGAACAGCTCCACATCGCGACCGCCGACCTGACCATCACCGGCGCCGGCGTCGGCGTGACCTTCGTCGACTCGCCCGCGGTCCTGACCGCCTCGTTCTTCAACGGCACCTACACCTACAAGCCCGTGGTGTTCGTGGACGGGGTCGAGGGCACCGCGATGGCCGACCTGACCATGGACGGCCTCGGCCAGGGCAACGCCAACAACCGCTTCCTCGGCCTGGGCCTGTTCAACGCGGGCGGCACGTTTGCCGACATGCGCATCACCGGCATGCGCGACACGCCCCTGAGCGGCGTGCAGCACGGACTGGGTGTCTACGCCTTCTGCGACGACGCCGCGCCCCGCACCCTGACCCTGACCGATGTCGCGATCGACGACGCCCAGAAGAACGCCGCGACGTTCAGCGGCGAGGGCCTCTTCGTGGACGCGACCCGGCTGGACGTGACCGGCAACGGTCCCCTCGGCGTGGGCCTGCCCGCCCAGAACGGCATCCAGTTCTCCGGCGGCGCCAGCGGGTCGCTGGATGACTGCGACATCGCCGACTACAACTACACCGGCCCCGACTGGACCGCCTGCGGCCTGCTGCTGTTCGGCCCCAGCAGCCTGGATGTCAGCGGCGGCACCATCGCCCGCTGCAGGACGTCGATCTACCTGATCGACGGTTCGGCGACCATCGACGGCATCACCGTCACCGAGCCCGTGTACGACCCCATGTACGCCTACAACGCCTCGGCCAAGGCCGCCGGCGGCAGGGCTCCCCAGGCGCAGGGCTTCGACGTGGGCACCGTCGCGCCGGACAAGGCCGCGGCGACCGTGGTCCTGACCAACAGCACGTTCACCGGCACGAACACCGTCGACATGTGGGGACCGACCGCCTGGGCGGGCGATGCCCTGGACTTCACGGTCACCGGCTGCACGATCGAGAACTTCGATTACGGCTTGTGCCTGTACGAGGACGGCGGCGTGATCACCGGCTCGGCGTCGGGCAATGACCTGTCCGGCAACATGACCTACGGCGCCTGGTCGAACACCGCCGCGCCGTTCGACTGCCGCGGCAACGACTGGGGCAGCGCCAGCGGCCCCGCGCACGCGAGCAACCCCGGCGGCACCGGCGACGCCGTCAGCGACAACATCCTGTTCACGCCGTGGACCGGACGCACCGCCACCGTGGTGGCCGACCTGACCGCCACGCCGAACGGCGCCTTCTACTGGGAAGACATGTACGCGATCGGCGTCGACGGCGACGCCGCCCCGGGCTTCGGCAGCGGTTCGTTCCGCGCGCCCAGCGCCCTGACCCGCTACGGCTTCGACCCCTCGGCCGTGTTCGGCCGGCCGGTCGCCGTGGGCGAGCTGTACGACATCAGCTACCACACCAAGAAGGCCACGCTGCACAGCGTCGACGTGGGCGACTGGTACTTCATCATGTACACCGTCCCCTACGACGGCAGTCCCGGCGCGACCTGGTACGGCAACCGCATCAACACCGAGCCGTACTTCAGCGCCGGCCTGAACGAGACCGCCGGCGCCTGGAACCGCTGGCAGTCGCTGGACGGCCAGGACAACCGCCTGCGCTTCTACGACTCGTCGAGCGGCTACTACGGCAGCTACACCGACGGCTTCCTGGCCGACATGGCGGCCGACCCCGCCTACGCGTCGCAGCCCCTGATGATCATGGCCCTGAGCGTGGGCTCGGCCTGGGCCCCCGGCTTCGACGGGCAGCTCGACGGCCTGACCATCGAGCTGGTCAGCGGCGAGACGGTCCGGCTCAATTTCGAGTCGGGCAACGCCGGCGCCTCGGTCGCCACCACGACCACCGGCCCGCTGGCCTGCGGCGACGCGCTGACCTACACCTTCAGCCTGGACGTGGGCGCGGACATGCCCGACGTCTTCCTGTACAACGCCGTGGTGCGCGCCTCGAGCGAGCTGTCGTTCGGCGCGGTCACCGACCTTGAGCCCTTCGGCGACGTGAACAACAACTTCTTCACCTACGACAACGGCGACGGGTCGTACACCATCGTCGGCTCGACGGTGGCCAACCCGACGAGCCCCATCGTGGGCCCGACCTCGGCCCCGCTGTTCAGCATCGGCTTCACCGCCGCGGCCGAGGGCACGGGCACCATCTCGTTCGACAGCCTCGTGCTGCGCGATCCGGCCAACAACCCGATCCCCTCGACCACCGGCACGGCGTCGATCGTCATCGACTGCACGGCCCCGGCCCCGGTCACCGGCATCACCGCCGCCCCGGGCCACAACAAGGTGGACGTGAGCTGGACCCACGACGGCAACGACGTGGACCACTACGAGGTGTTCGCGGGCGTGTGGCATGACGGCACCGGCGTGTCGGCGTACCCCGAGTACGACGACCTGCCCGGCGACGTGATCCCGGCCCGCCCTGGCTCGTTCGCCAACGCCGTGGCCTCGGCCGAGTGGGTCGACGTGGGCCCGGCCGCCGGCACCAGCCTGACCCAGACCTGGGCCGACCACCTGTCGCGCGGCGTCTACTACTACGAGGTCTTCGCGGTGGACGCGGCGGGCAACGCCAGCCCCGCCGCCCCGGCCAACGACCGTTCCACCAACTACTGGCTGGGTGATGTCTGGGGCGTCGGCTCGGACCCGGTGCCCAACGGCCTGGTCGAGTCCTTCGACATGAACGAACTCGGCAGCTACTTCTTCACGACGGTCGCCATCGGCAGCCCCGGTGCGGTGGTGGACGTGGGCCCGACGGACGACTGGAGCCGCCTGGGCATCCCGCTGACCGACAGCCGCATCGACTTCGAGGACCTCATGGTGTTCTCCATGAACTTCGGCGTCGTCTCGGCGGCCAAGGACCGCGCGCCGGCCTCCGACCGCGTGGTGCTGGCCTGGGTCGACTACGGCGACGGCCGTTACGGCCTGCGCCTGGTCGAGGGCGCCTCGCTGAAGGGCCTGCTGGTGACCGCGCCCCGCGCGGTCGACGGCGTCGAGGCCGGCCAGCTGCTGGACGCCCAGTCCGAGCCCACGTTCCTGCGCAACGGCGGCGCCACGCTGAACACGGCCGTCGCCGTGATGGGCGTGAACGTGCCGTTCGCCGGCACGGGCGACCTGCTGGTGGTGCAGGCCGACGAGGCCATCGACGTGGCCGACCTGGTCATCATCGCCCGCGGCACGGACAACAGCGCGCTGACGGTGTCGCTGGACAAGACCAGCGACGTGGCCACGCCGCGGGTGTTCGCGCTCTACCCGAACTATCCCAATCCCTTCAACCCCATGACCAAGATCAGCTTCTCGCTGCCCGAGGCGCAGAACGTGAAGCTGACCGTCTACAGCGTCGACGGCCGCCGCGTCGCGACTCTCGTGAACGAGAATCGCCCGGCCGGCCTGCACGAGGTGCTGTGGCAGGGCCGCGATGATGCGGGCCGCCAGGCCGCCTCGGGCGTCTACTTCTGCCGCATCGAGGCCGGGCCGTACAGCTCGGTGCAGAAGATGACGCTGACCAAGTAGCGGCACGGAGGCTGCAGGGGGACTCCGGGGCTCCGGCGCCGGGGTCCCCCGACAGCCACGACGACCGCAAGGGAGGTACGAGATGAAGATCGCCCGCATCGCGACCCTGGTCCTGGCGGCCCTGCTGGCCGCCTCCGCCGCGCAGGCGGTGACGCTGCGCTTCGCGCCCCAGGACACGGTCATCGCCGTCGGCGAGACCGGGCGGCTGTCGGTGATGATCGACGAGCCGATCACCATCCGCACCATCGACGTGACCGTGGCGTTCGACACGACGTACGTGACGTCGCTGGGCGGCGGCGCCGGCACCCTGTACACCACCAGCGGCTACCAGCTGTTCCGCGGCTTCGAGATGCTCGAACCCGGCGTGTGGCACGGCTACAGCATCGTCTTGGGCGCCGGCCTGTCGCTGGTCGGCCCCGGCGAGC
>DAOPJF010000109.1:0-7841 GCA_035399525.1 Candidatus Krumholzibacteriia bacterium
GCACCAGGGCGCAGTACTCGCCCAGCGAATCCCAGCGCAGGTGGCCCTCCTGCAGGAACTGCTGCACGTGCTTGGGCGCCGAGCCGCCGGCGCCGGTCTCGAACAGCCCGCCGCCGTTGAGCAGGGGCACGATCGACAGCATGCGCGCGCTGGTGCCCAGCTCGAGGATGGGGAACAGGTCGGTCAGGTAGTCGCGCAGCACGTTGCCGGTGACCGAGATCGTGTCCTTGCCCTGGCGCACGCGCTCGACCGAGAACTTCATGGCGTCGACGGGCTTCATGACGTGGATGTCCAGGCCCGCGGTGTCGTGCTGGGGCAGGTACTGCTTCACCTTGGCGATGATCTGGGCGTCGTGGCCGCGCTTCTCGTCCAGCCAGAACACCGCGGGCGAGCCCGAGGCGCGCGAGCGCGTGACCGCCAGCTTCACCCAGTCGCGGATGGCCTCGTCCTTGGTCTGGCACATGCGGAAGATGTCGCCGGCCTCGACCTTCTGCTCCATCAGCACCTTGCCCGCGCCGTCGAGCACGCGGATCACGCCGGCCGACGGGGCGAAGAACGTCTTGTCGTGCGAGCCGTACTCCTCGGCCTTCTGGGCCATCAGGCCCACGTTGGGCACGCTGCCCATGGTCGAGGGGTCGAACTGGCCGTGCTGCTGGCAATCCTCGATGATGGCCTGGTACATGGTGGCGTAGCAGCGGTCGGGCACCATGGCGACGGTGTCCTGCAGCTGGTCGTCGTTGTTCCACATCTTCCCGCCGTCGCGCACCACGTTGGGCATCGAGGCGTCGACGATCACGTCGTTGGGGATGTGCAGGTTCGTGATGCCCTTGCGCGAGTCGACCATCGCGATGGCGGGACGCTGGGCGTAGACGGCCTGGATGTCGGCCTCGATCTCGGCCTTCTTCGCGGCGGGCAGGCGGTCGAGCTTCTCGATCACGCCCGCGAGGCCGTTGTTCACGTTGGCGCCGATCTCCTTCAGCACCGCGGCGTGCTTGTCCAGGGCCGGCGCGTAGAACACCGACACGCAGTGGCCGAACATGACGGGGTCGGAGATCTTCATCATCGTGGCCTTCAGGTGCAGCGACAGCAGGGCGCCGTCGCGCTTGGCCTCGTCGATGGTCTTCGCGTAGAACGCGCGCAGGGCGGCCACGTTCATGACCGAGCTGTCGATGACCTCGCCCGGCAGCACCGCGAGGTTCTCCTTCAGCATCTTCGTCGAGCCGTCGGCGCCCACGAACTCGGCCTTCAGGCTGTCGGCCTTGGCCATGGTGACCGACTTCTCGGTGCCGTAGAAGTCCTTCTCGGTCATGTGGGCCACGCGGCACTTGCTGCCGTCGGCGGGCCAGGGCTTCATCATGCGGTGCGGGTTCTTCTGGGCGAACTTCTTGACCGACGCGGCGGCGCGGCGGTCGGCGTTGCCCTCGCGCAGCACGGGGTTCACGGCCGAGCCCAGCACCTTGGCGAAGCGGGCCTGCAGGGCCTTCTCGGCGTCGTTCTTCGGCTCTTCGGGGTAGTCGGGGATGTCGTAGCCGTGGGCCTGCAGCTCCTTGATGGCCGCCTGCAGCTGCGGGATCGACGCGCTGATGTTGGGCAGCTTGATGATGTTCGCCGCAGGCGTCCTGGCCAGGTCGCCGAGGGCCGCCAGGTTGTCGGCGATGCGCTGCGCGGGCGTCAGCTTCTCGGGGAAGTTGGCGATGATGCGGCCGGCGAGGGAGATGTCGCTCAGTTCGACCTCGACGCCCGTGCCCTTGACGTACGCCTGCACGATCGGCAGCAGCGAATAGGTGGCCAGGGCGGGGGCTTCGTCGATCTTCGTCCAGACGATCTTGGCGGACATGGCATCTTCCTCGGCGTTGGAGGACAGGCGGCGGCAGGGCCCGGAGCCGGGGGCCGGCGCCGCGCGCGGTGGTCAAGAAGCTATGCAACGAACGATCATTCCCTGAGTGTGCCGAGTCAAGATCCGATCCCCCCGACCGGGCGATGGCGGCCTGTGCCCGCCGTGCCTACGCTGGGTGCGGGGCCGCCGCCACGCGCGGCGGCGAACAAGGGGGATGGCGATGGGACAGATGGCCACGAGGTCGCGCGCGCCCTCGCAGCGCGACCGCCGCCTCCCGCACGCCTTCGAGGCCTGGGTCGATGCCCTGCAGGGCCGCGGCCGCGAGCCGGTCTGGGACCACTACTTCTCGCCGACGGTGTGCGGACTGATCGAGTGCCTCCAGGACGAGGGCATCGCGCCCCGCAACGTGAGGCTGTTCGGGCTGTACCGGCACGGCCAGGTGCCGCTGGACCTGGCCAGCCTGGTTCGCGACGACGGCAACTGGTTGGAGCGTCCCGAGTTGTGCCGCGAGCTGGAACGCCGGTTCGCCGACGGGCACGACGAGTGCTGGCGCGGCCACACCGCCCGCGGGGTCTGCGCCTTCGCCGACCGCGAGCGGACGGGCGCGGGACCGACCTGGTAGCGGGCCGCGGAACGACCGCCCCGGGTCGGCGTATGCCATGCTATAATGAGGATCGAAATCGTCCCCGAAGTCCCGACCGATCGCCCCGCCCTCGAAAGGACCGCCATGTTCCGCCGCCTCGTCCCGGTCCTGGCCGCCGCAGCCCTGGCCCTCGCGCTCGGCGCCGGCTGCGGCAAGGACGACCCTGCCGCGCCCGGGCTGCCCGACGGCGCGGTGCCCGACGTCCACCTCGTCGACGTGAACCCGACCTCGACCAGCTTCGACCAGCCGGTGTCGCCGCGCGACCGCCTGCACCAGGTGTCGGCCTGGTACTTCGGCCACGCCACCTGAGGCTACTGCCGTGGCCAGTTCGGCTACCTCGACATGATGCAGGGCGAGATCGACACCCTCGGCTGGGCCGTGCCCGTGCGCATCCACGGCGTCAACGAAGTGGGCCAGGAGAGCGGCAACGCGCTGGCCTGCGAGGGCCGGGACATCCCCTGGCTGCAGGAGACCCTCGCCGAGCCGGTGTGGGGACCGTGGCACGTCCGCTACCGCGACGTGGTCATCCTCGACGGCGACAACGTGCCGGTGGGCGTCTACAATCTGACGGACTGGTCGCTGGCCGACTCGACGGCCTACGCGACGCTCAGGGGCATGCTGCAGGCGGCCGCCGAGGCCGAGGCGGCGCGGTAGGAGGATCATGGCGCGCACCGCCTGGCTCATCGACGGCATGGCCTACGTGTTCCGCAGCTACTACGGCATGCGGCCCCTGGCCGCGCCCGACGGCACGCCCGTCAACGCGGTCTTCGGGCTGGGCATGACGCTGCAGCGCTTCCTGGCCGAACATCGCCCCGAGCTGCTGGCCTGCTGCTTCGACGCGGGCGCCCACACCTTCCGCAACACGATGTTCCCCGAGTACAAGGCCAACCGCGGCGAGCCGCCCGCCGACCTGGTGCCGCAGTTCGACCTCTGCCGCGAGCTGGTGGGGCGCATGGGCATCGCCACGGTCATGCAGCCGGGATGGGAGGCCGACGACCTGATCGCCACCCTCACGACGCGGCTGCGCGCCGAGGGCATCGACGTGGTCATCGTCTCGGGCGACAAGGACCTGGCCCAGCTGCTGGGGCCGGGCGTGCGCATCCACGACCTGGCGAAGGGCGAGTGGCTCGACGCCGCCGGCGTGCCCGGGCGGATGGGCGTGCGCGCCGACCAGGTGGCCGACCTGCTGGCGCTGACGGGCGATGCGGTGGACAACGTGCCGGGCGTGCGCGGCGTGGGGCCGAAGGCCGCCAGCGCGTTGCTGGCCGCGTATCCCGACCTGGACGCCATCTACGCCGACCTCGACGGCGTGGCGGCCCTGCCGGTGCGCGGGGCGGCGGGATTGAAGGCGAAGCTCGAGGCGGGACGCGAGGCCGCGCGGCTCAGCCGGGCGCTCGTGGGCCTGGACGCCGACGCGCCCTGCGCGGTGACCCTGGACGAGCTGCATTACCGTGGCGCTGATAGCGCGGGGCTCGACGCCTTCGCCGAGCGCTGGGGCCTGGGCCGCGTCGCGGTCAGGGTGCCCCGCCGCTAGGTCGCGCGCGGCCCGGACTAGGCGGCCTTGCGCCGCCGCGCCCGCCGCAGCCGCGCGTGGCGCCTGAGGCCCGCGCGGATCAGCTGCCGCGTGAACCCCTCGTGTCCCGCCGGATCATGGGCCAGGCACACGTCGGCGCCGCCCGCCGCATGGGGCGGGTAGTAGATGCCGCAGTTGGGGTTGATCTCCAGCATCCAGGGGCGGCCGTCCCCGTCGACGCGGATGTCGCAGCGCGCGAAGCTCGAACCCTCGATGGCCGTGAAGAACCGCGCCGACATGGCGCGCAGCTGGCGGTCCAGCAGCGGATCGGCGACCGGGTGCGCGCTCATCCCCTCGAAGGTCTCCCACTTCAGGTCCGAGTGCTTGAACTCCTCGCCCTCGGGGAAACTGTACTCGACGGGCGTGTAGGTCAGCGGCCGGCGCGGATCGTCGGCGTTCTCGGCCACCAGCACCGTGCACTCGCGGCCGGCCACGTACTCCTCGATCAGCGCCGCGCCATGGCGCGCGATCATCTTGTGGGCCTGTCGCATCAGCCCCGCCGGCGTCATCACCCGCGACGCGCGGCTCAGCGACACGCTGGCGTAGCTGCAGTGGTGCTTGACGAACAGCGGGAAGCGCAGCCGCGCCGCGGCGCGCTCGATGTCCCGGTCGGTGCGCACGATGGCCCACGCGGGGGTGTCGATGCCCGCGGCGAGGCAGGCGCGCTTCATGGCGCGGCGCGTGGGCTCGTGGAACGACGAAGCGGCGCCGGTGAACGGCACGCCGTAACGCTCGAGGGTCCGCACGACCTCGATGCCCGGTTCGAACGGCTCCTCGGCCGACCCCGAGCACAGGTTGAAGTACACGTCGAAGCCGCCCTCGCGCACGATCCGCGCGACCTGCCGCGCGGCGCCCGGCTTCTCGAGCGTGGCCACGTGCCAATCCGCCTCGGGCACGAACGGCCGCGGATCGCAAGGCCAGTCGTTGTCGGGGAAGGGGACGGTGTCGAGGTCCTGGGGGGTCAGCAGGCAGATACGCACGTCGGAAAGGCCTTTCGCCGGCGGTTCAACGGGGCTCGCCCGTTGGTTGTACCACACATACGCAACCGTGCAGAAGCACGAATCGATCGCGGCGGGTGTCGGGCGGGGTGGTTCCTGCCTATCTTGATCCCATCCTTCCCCGGTGACCGGACGGGAGCGTGGTCATGAGGATCCTGCTGGTCGAGCCCCGCACGCCGGACACGTTCTGGAGCTACCGCCACGTCCTGCCCTTCATCGGCAAGCGCGTCGCCAATCCGCCGCTGGGCCTGCTGACCGTCGCCGGCATGCTGCCGCCCTCGTGGGAGCTGCGCGTGCGCGACCTCAACAGCCGCCCGCTGGATGCGGCCGACGTGCGCTGGGCCGAAGCCGTCATGGTGTCGGCGATGATCGTGCAGAAGGCCTCGGCGGCCGACGTCGTGGCCCTCTGCCGCGCCGAGGGGCGGCCGGTGATCGGCGGCGGACCCCTGTTCCACGGCGACCGCGACCCGGGGATCGCGGTCGACCACGTGGTGTCCGGCGAGGCCGAGGAACTGGTCCCGCAGCTGGTGCGCGACCTGGAGGCCGGTCGGCCGCAGCCGCGCTACGCGGCCGCGCGCTACCCCGACATCGCCCTGTCGCCGCTGCCGCGCTGGGACCTGGTCGACCTGGACGACTACGCCACGGTTTCGGTGCAGTCGTGCCGCGGCTGCCCGTTCGACTGCGAGTTCTGCGACGTCACGGCGCTCAACGGGCGGAAGCCCCGCTACAAGTCCCCCGCGCGGTTCCGCGCCGAGCTCGAGGCCCTGCGCAGGCGCGGCTGGAACGGGCCCACCTTCCTGGTGGACGACAACTTCGTGGGCGATCCGCGGCGGGCGAAGGAGCTTCTGCGCACCGTCATCGCCTGGCGCCGCGAGACCCGCAGCCGCATGACCTTCCTGACCGAGGCGTCGGTGGACATGGCCGCCGACGCCGAGCTGCTGTCCCTGATGGCCGCGGCCGGGTTCAAGAAGGTGTTCCTCGGCCTGGAGACGCCCAGCCTGGACAGCCTGCGCGAATGCCGCAAGCTGCAGAACACGCGCGGCGACCTGGCCCAGGCGGTGCGGGCCATCCAGGCGTCGGGCCTGGAGGTCCTGGGGGGCTTCATCGTCGGCTTCGACAGCGACGGGACGGACATCTTCGAGCGGCAGTACCGGTTCATCCAGGATGCCGGCGTGGCGACCGCCATGGTGGGCATGCTGCAGGCGCTGCCCGGCAGCCGGCTCTACCGCCGCCTGGCCGGCGAGGGGCGCCTGCGGGGTGATGGCGACGGGGACAACACCGGGGGCGCGATCAACTTCGAACCGCGCCTGGGGCGGGACGTCCTGGTGGAGAACTACCGCAGCCTGGTGCGCCGCCTCTACGAACCCACCGTCTACTACCGTCGGGCGCGCACGTTCCTGTCCCACTACCGTCCGCGCGGCCCGGCCGAAGCGCTGTCCTGGAGCCGGCTCCTGGCGCTGCCGCGGACGATGTGGCGGCTGGGGATCCGCGAACAGGGACGCCGGGCCTTCTGGCGCTTCCTCGGCGGCACCCTCGCCCGGTATCCCGCCCGGCTGGACGTCGCCGTCTCGCTGGCCATCACCGGCCGCCACTTCCGCATCATCGCGCGCTCCCTGTAGGTCCGCGACCGGGAGGCGGATTGTGTAACGTGTTTACCCGTAAGAATTTGACTTGCTTCCGGCCCGCGTTAGGTTTGATCCGAACGGGGAGGGGCAGCCGCCGCCGCAGGTCGCCGTCGGCCCGCGTACGGCAAGCCCGGAGGGCGTCATGCCCAGGGGCATCGCGCGCAAGCTGGTCGTGTGGATCACCGTGATGGTGATCGTCGTCGAGGGCGGCTTCGCCCTGCTGAACATCCGCGCCCAGGAACGTCAGCTCCTGCAGGAGATGACCGTCGCCGCCGACCTGGTGTCCCAGACCATCGTCAGCACCACGTGGCACGCCATGCTCGAGGACCGCCGCGCGCGCGTCTACGAGATGATGAACAACGTGGGCCGCCAGGAGAGCATCGAGAAGGTGCGGGTCTTCAACAAGGCCGGCCGCATCATGTTCTCGTCGGGCGACGACCAGGGCCGCACCGTCGACGTCGACGCCGAGGCCTGCGGCATGTGCCACGCCGTGGGCCAGCCCCTCGTGCAGGTGGACGTGCCCTCGCGCACGCGCATCTTCCCGCGCCCCGAAGGCGGCCGCGTGCTGGGCATGGTGACCCCGATCTACAACGAGCCCTCCTGCAGCAGCGCCGAATGCCATGCCCACCCCGCCTCCATCAACGTGCTGGGCGTCGTCGACGTGACCATGGCCCTGGACCGGGTCGACCGCCAGGTCGCCGAGCTGCGCTTCCGCGCCTTCCTGCTGTCGACGGTCTCGGTGTGCGTGCTGTCGTTTTTCGTGATCGTGTTCACGCGGCGCTTCGTGCAGAAGCCCGTCGGCCGGCTGATCGAGGCCACCCAGGCCATCGGCGCGGCGGGCGGCGCCGTGCCCCCCGACGTCGACGCCGAGGACGAGCTGGGCGAGCTGGCCCGCTCGTTCCGGACCATGCAGGGCCGCCTGACCGAGTCGAACGCCCAGGTCGCGGCGTTCACCGGGACCCTCGAGCGCCGCGTGGCCGAGCGCACCGACCAGCTGCGCGAGGCCGAGCGCAAGCTCATCGAGAGCGACCGCCTGGCGTCGCTGGGCCAGCTGGCGGCGAGCGTCGCCCACGAGATCAACAACCCGCTGTCGGGGGTGCTGAACTTCGGCAAGCTCATGCAGAGGCTGATGGGCGAGGGCGGCGTGCCGCCCGGGCGGCAGGCC
>DAOPJF010000110.1:0-7824 GCA_035399525.1 Candidatus Krumholzibacteriia bacterium
CGGCAGCGCCCGGGGCCTTTCGCTTGTCCATGATGTGCGGTCAGCGCAGGTACAGGCCCCGTCCCGCGGGGGCGTCGAGCCGCTCGCCATCGAGCACCAGCTCGCCCCGCGACCACACCTTCACCGGCGCGCCCACGGTCCGGCGGCCCTCCCACAGGCTGTGGTCGGCGCGGCTGCGCGCGGTGGCCTGCGTGATGATGCGCTCGGCGAACGGATCCCACAGCACCAGGTCGGCGTCCGCGCCAGGCTGCAGCGATCCCTTGCGGGGCCAGAGGCCGAAGATGCGCGCCGGGTTCTCGGCGGTCAGGCGCACCCAGTCCGCCGGCGTGATCAGCCCGGTCGCCACGCCCAGGGTCCACAGCAGGGCCAGGCGCTCCTGGACCCCCGGCGCGCCGCCGGGGATGCGCGTGAAGTCGTCGCGACCACGGTCCTTCTGACCCGCGAGGTTGAAGGCGCAGTGGTCGGTGGCCACCACGTCGAAGGCGCCGCGGCCCAGCAGGCCGCGCAGGGCGTCGGCCTGGCAGGCCGGGCGCAGGGGCGGGCTCATGACCGCGGCCGCCGCGTGCTCGAAAGGGCAGCGGTAGGCGCCCTCGTCCAGCAGCAGGTACTGCGGGCAGGTCTCGGCGTACACCGTGCGGCCGTCGGCCCGCGCCGCGGCGATGGCGGCCATGGCCGCGCCGGTGGAGATGTGCACCACGTAGGGGCGGGCGCCGGTGCGCCCGGCCAGCGCCATGGCGGTGCGCACGGCGGTGCCCTCGGCGCGGGCGGTGCGGGCCAGGGCATGCGCCTCGGGATCGCGCCGGCCGGCCTCGTGCAGCTCGCGGATCTGCCCCTCGATCATGGCGCCGTCCTCGCAGTGCAGCAGCACCACCAGGTCGAGCTCGGCGGCCGCGCCCATGGCCTTGGCCAGGTCGCGCTCCTCGAGGCCGATGCTGTCCAGGTAGGCCATGTACAGCTTCAGCGAGCGCAGGCCGTAGCGGTCGGCGGCCGCCGCCAGGTCGGCGGGCGTGTCGCGACGCCAGGAGGTGACGGTGCCGTGCAGCGCGTAGTCGCAGGCGCACGCCGCGGCCTCGGCCAGGCGCAGTTCGCTGGCCTCGACCAGCGTCTGCTTCCGCGAGGGTGTGATGAAGTCGATGATCGTGGTGGTGCCGCCGGCCAGCGCCGCCTGCGAGCCCGACACGAAGTCGTCGACGGTGACCGTGCCGCCGGCCGGCAGCGCGAAGTGCACGTGCGGATCGACCGCGCCCGGCACCAGCACCAGGCCGGTGCCGTCGACGCGGGTCGCGCCGTGGCGGGCGGCCAGGGCGTCGGCATCCTCGTCGCCCAGGTCGGCCGGCAGCACCTCGGCGATGCGGCCGCCGGCGGTGCGCAGGGCGCCCTTGCGCTCGCCGTCGCCGGTCATCAGCGCGGCGCCCGTGATCAGCCAGCGGTCCATGGCCCTACCCCCCGAGCTTCGCCAGCACGCCGGTCTCGTCGTTGAACTCGCGGATCATCGCGTCCCAGCGCGCGGGCTGGCCGAACACCCGCGGCCACACGGTGCGATCGTCCCACAGGGCGTTCAGGTCGTCCAGCTCGTGCATCTGCTGCTCGATCCAGGTGTAGTACTTCAGGTTGTGGATGGCCTTGCGGTCCGGGTGCGTCAGCTCCTTGTACGCGTCGGTGCGCTGGCCCAGCAGGCAGGCGTCGTGGTCGCGGCCGGCCTGGCGGTCGTCGTAGGCGCCGCGCTCGGCCGCCAGCTCGACCACCCGCGAGCGGTACATGTCGGCGCTGTCGGTGGCCACGGACACGATGACGTCGTCCTTGCCGAGATCGAACCAGCGCGCGGTCTTGACCGCCGCCAGCAGGTTGCCGATGCCCGAGATGCCCACCAGCGGCAGCGCGGCCACCACGTCGGCCGGCACGCCGGCGGCCTTCAGCAGGGCGTGGCCCGCGGGCTCGTTGAACAGGCGCAAGAGGCGCATGCAGTCCTCGTCGTCGATGGCCGCCACGCAGTCGGTGTTCTTCACGTTGTGGATCCAGGGCACGTGCTTGTCGCCGATGCCCTCGATGCGGTGCCCGCCGAAGCCGTTCATCAGCAGCGTGGGGCACTGCAGGGCCTCGCTGGCGACGACCTTCAGGTGCGGCGCCACGGTGCGCAGGTAGTCGCCCGCGGCGATGGTGCCGGCGCTGCCGGTGGACGAGACGAAGGCCGCCAGGTTGCCGCCGCCGGTGGCGCGGAAGACCTCTTCGGCCGCCGGGCCGGTCACGCCGTAGTGCCAGGCCGCGTTGCCGAACTCGGCGAACTGGTTGAAGATCACCACGTCGTCGCGGGTGCGGCGCAGCTCCCAGCACTTGTCGTAGATCTCCTTCACGTTCGACTCGCAGCCGGGGGTGGCGATGACCTCGGCGCCCACCTCCTCGAGCCAGGTGAAGCGCTCGCGGCTCATCTGCTCGGGCAGGATGGCGATGGAGTGCACGTCCATCAGGTACGAGTCGAAGGCGCCGCCGCGGCAGTAGTTGCCGGTCGAGGGCCAGGCCGCCTTGTGCCGCGTGGGGTCGAAGCCGTCCGAGATGACCGCGGGCGCCAGGCACCCGTAGGCCGCGCCCACCTTGTGCGCGCCGGTGGGGAACCACTTGCCCACCAGCAGCACGATGCGCGCCTCGACGCCCGTCAGCACCGACGGCAGCTCGACGGCGTTGACCGGGCCGTACAGGCCGCCCTTCTCGCGGGGCTCGTTGTGCCAGTTGATGCGGAACAGGTTCAGCGGATCGAGATCCCACAGGCCGATCGACCGCAGGCGGTCCTTCACCGCGCCGGGGATCAGCGCCGGGTCGCGCATCTGGGCGAAGGTGGGCAGCACGATGCCGCGCTCGCGGTAGCGGGCGACGGCGTTGGCGCGGGCGGCGGGGTCGATGACGCGGTCGATGATCGGGATCATGGCTGTGCTCCGTCTTGGCCGCGCGCCCCGAGGCGTTCCCAGAGGCGGCGGGCCTGTTCGCGGCAGAACCGCAGGGTGTCGTCTTCGTCGAGCAGGGTCAGGCGGCCGTCGACGAGGACCAGCCGGCCGCCGGCGATCACGGTGCGGACCTGGCGCGCGTCCAGGCCGTACAGGGCGTGACCGAGGATGTTGTCGGCCGCAAGGGGCGTGGGGGCGTCGTTGCGCAGCAGCACCACGTCGTTGCGCCGGGCCGCGGCCGGGGCGTGGGCCTCGAGCCAGCGGCGGTTGTTCCACAGGGCCTGCCAGGCCTGCGCTCCCTCCAGGCCGCCGTCGGCGCTGCCGGAGAGGAACGCCGCCTGCAGGCTGCGCAGCAGGTCGCCGTGCATGCCGTCGGTGCCCAGCAGGATGCGCGCGGGGTCGAAGCCCGCGGCACGGAAGGCGCCCACGGCGTTGTTCTGGTTGCTCTCGACGTTCACCGCGAGCCAGGCGCCCGCGCGGCGCACGAGGTCGCGGTCGGCGTCGTCCAGCCACAGGCCGTGGCCCAGGATGGTGCCCGGCAGCGCGAGGGCGCCGGCCCGCGCGAAGCGCTCGGCCAGGCCGCAGCCGTAGGTGGCGCGGCAGTGCTCCTGGTCGGCGCGGTCCTCGGCCACGTGCACGTGCACGCCCACGTCGTGCTTTCGGGCCAGGTCGACGGCGCGCTGCAGCAGCGGGTCGCCGACGGTGAACGAAGCGTGCAGGCCCACGAGTCCGGGGTGGCCGGACGCGAGCCAGCGGTCGGTCTCGGCCAGGCCCGCCTCGGCGGCCGCGGGGCCGTCGCGGTCCGACAGCTCGACGCACAGCACGTGGGCCAGTCCCGCCGCGTCCAGGCCCTGCGCCAGGGCGTCGAGCGACCCGGTGACGGCGTTCGGCGAGCTGTGGTGGTCGACCACGGCGGTCACGCCCGAGCGCAGCATGTCCATGGCGCCGGCCAGGGCCGAGGCGCGCACCATCTCCAGGTCGAGGCAGCGGTCCAGCCGCCACCAGATCAGCTCGAGGATCTCGACGAAGTTGCGGGGCGCGCGCGGGGGCGCCGGCATGCCTCGGGCCAGGGCGCTGTACAGGTGGTGGTGTCCGCAGACCAGGCCGGCCATGGCCAGCCCGCCGCCGCCGTCGGCGACCGCGGCGTCCGCGGGAGCCTCGCCTTTCAGCAGCTGCGGATCGGCGCCGGGGTCGTCGCCCACCAGCAGGTCGCCGGCGGCCAGGGTCCCCTGCCGCCAGTCGTACCACTGCACGTTGCGCAGGACGACGCTCACGCCGCGGGCTCCTTCCGCGGGAAGAGCGGCAGCCGCGTGCGCGGCACGCCGTCGAAGGCCCGCAGGGCGTTGGCCACCGCGCCGGCGGTGGGCACCAGGCCGATCTCGCCCACGCCCTTGGCGCCATAGGGGCCCAGGGGATCGGGCACCTCGACGCCGATGACCTCGACCGGCGGCATGCGGTCCAGGGGGATCAGCCCCAGGTCGCGCAGGCGCGTCGAGACGGGGCGGCCGTCCTTGAGCGGCAGGTCCTCGCTCAGGGCGTAGCCCAGCCCCATGTGCACCGAGCCCTCGATCTGGCCCCGGAACAGCGCCGGGTTCATGATGCGCCCCGCATCGTGGGCGGCGACCACGCGGGCGACCTCGCCCTCGGCGTCGATCTCCACCAGCTGCGTGGCGTAGCTGTACGAGTAGTGGGTGATGACCTTGCCCGGCGCGCCGGGCTTGGTGGACAGGTCGAAGCTCCAGCCGCCCTTGTACGTGCGTCCCACGAGGTCGGTGAGGGTGCCGGTCTTCAGGTCGGCCGCCAGGTGCGCCGACGCGTCGCGCAGGGCGTTGCCCACCAGCGAGGTGGCGCGGCTCGAGGTGGTCATGCCCGCCTCGGCGCCGTAGGCGGTGTCCACGACCACGTCGACGATGTCGGGATCGAGGCCCGTCTCCTGGCACAGCACCTGGATGGCCACCGTGTGCACGCCCTGGCCCATCTCGGTCCAGCCGTGGTGCACCACCACGCGGTCGGGGGCGGCGATCTCCACCAGCACGCGGCAGCCGTCGCTCATGCCGTTGCCCACGCCGCAGTTCTTGATGCCGCAGGCCAGGCCGCACACCGCCGCCCTGTCGTAGGCGGGTTTGACCGCCTCGAGGGTGGCGCGCACGCCCACGCCGCCCTCGAGCACCTGGCCCGTGGCGGTCATCAGGCCCTCGACCAGGGCGTTGTCCCAGCGGAACTGCCAGCGGTCGAAGCCGCCCTGCGCGCAGAGGTCGTCCAGGCAGCACTCCAGCGCGAAGGTGGCCTGGTTGGCGCCGAACCCGCGCATGGCCCCGCAGGGCGGATTGTTGGTGTAGACCGCACGCGAGACCACGTCCACCACGGGCACGTGGTAGGCGCCGGTGGCGTGCCCGGCCGCGCGCTCGAGCACCTTGCCGCCCACCGAGGCGTAGGCGCCGGTGTCGCCCAGCATGTCGGCCTGCACCGCGGTCAGCTTCCCCTGCGCATCGCAGCCCACGGCGTAGGTCATGCGGATGGGATGCCTCTTCGGGTGCATGAGGATGGACTCGTCGCGGGTCAGCTTCACCTTCACCGGCTTCTGCAGCAGGAAGGCGGCCAGGGCCGCGTGGCCCTGGACCGACAGGTCTTCCTTGCCGCCGAAGGCGCCGCCGGTCGCGACCTGCACCACGCGCACCTTCGCCTCGGGCAGGCCGAGCAGCGACGCGATCTGGCGCCGGTCGACGTACACGCCCTGGCCGGGCGAGTGCACCAGCAGGCCGTCGTCCTGGGGCTGGGCCAGGCAGGCCTCGGGCTCGAGGAAGGCGTGCTCGATGCGCTGGGTGTGGTAGGTGCCGCGGGTGACGAAGGCCGATCGGGCCAGCGCGGCCTCGATGTCGCCGCCGCGCCGGACGACGCTCTGCTCGAGCAGGTTGCCGCCGTCGTGCACGCGGATGTCGCTGGCGAGCGCCAGCTCGGGATCGGTCAGCGGCGCCAGCACCTCGCAGCGCACGTCGACGACCGCCGCGGCGGCGCGGGCCTGGTCCTCGGTGGCGGCCACCACCACCGCCAGCACGTCGCCCACGCAGCGGGTGAGCTCGCCCGGCAGCACCATCAGCGGCCAGTCGGGCACGATCAGCCCGGTGGACCGCTGGCCGGGCACGTCGGCGCCCGTCAGCACGGCCACGACGCCCGGCATGGCCGCGGCCGCGGCGGTGTCGATGGCCAGGACCTTCGCCCGCGCGTGGGCGCTGAAGCACAGTGCGCCGTGCAGCATGCCCGGGACCTTGAGATCATCCACGAAGGGGCTTTCGCCCAGGGCCTTGGCCAGCGCGTCGAACTTGGGCCGGTCGCCGCCCACGCCTGCGTGCGACGGCGGCGGCGGGGCGGGGCGGGCGCCGCGCAGGATGGCGGCGGCGTCGAGCACGGCGTCGACGATGCCGTGGTAGCCCGTGCAGCGGCAATAGTGGTGGCGCAGGGCCTTGACCACCTCGGCGCGGGACGGATCGGGGTTGTCCTGCAGCAGCACCCGCGTGCGCGCCAGGAAGCCCGGTGTGCAGAACCCGCACTGCACCGCGCCGTGGCGCACGAAGGCCTCGCCGATCACCTGGCGCACCGGTTCGGGCAGGCCCTCGAGGGTGGTGACGCTGCGGCCCCCGACCCGCTTGAGGGGCGTGGCGCAGGCCAGCTTGGCCGCGCCGTCGATCTCGACCGTGCAGGTGCGGCAGAAGCCCTGGCCCGAGCAGCCGTCCTTCACGGCGCACAGGTCCCGGTCCTCGCGCAGCCAGGACAGCAGGCTGCGCTCGAGGTCGCCGTCGTAGCTGACGGAATGACCGTTCAGCGTGAAGGTGATGGGCGTCATGGTGCTCCTTCGGCCGCGCCCGTCACGCGCGCCCAGTTCTCCGGATCGGTGTCGCTCTCGGTGTTGATGACCAGCACCGAGGCGCCGGGGCCCAGCCTGAGGTGCGCGCGCGCCGGTGCGAGGGCGGGTTCGCGCAGCAGCGCCAGCAGGCCGGCCAGGGTGGCCGCGCCCGACTCGCCCGCGATGATGCCGTGGCGCCGGTAGGCGCGCATGGCCTGTTCGGCCCAGGTGTCCTCGATGGCCAGGAACAGGTCCATGCCGTCGCGCACCACCGGCCAGGCCAGCAGCGAGGGCTCGCCGCAGTTCAGGCCCGCCATCAGCGACTGCTGCCTGCCGCGCGCCACGTGCGGCCGGCCGTCGCCCACCTCCATCGACTCGAGGAAGCAGGCCGAATCCTCGGGCTCGACGCACACCAGCTGCGGCCTCGCCGCGCCGCCCTCGAGCACGTAGTGGGCCGTGCCGGCGCCCGCCAGGCCGCCCACGCCCGCCGGCAGCAGCACCACGTCCGGCGGTGCGTCCTGCTGCCGGTCGATCTCCACGAAGATGGTGCTGTACCCGGTCATGATGTCGCCGGGCACCTCCATGTAGCCGGGGTAGGCCGTGTCGGCGATGACCTGCCAGCCGCCGCGGGCCGCGGTCTCGGCGCAGGCGCGTACGCAGTCGTCGAAGGTGCCGTCGACCAGGCGCACCTCGGCGCCCTCGGCCTCGATGTGCCGGATGCGCGCAGGCGCGGTGTCGGCCGGCATGAAGATGACGGCCTGCTGGCCCAGCCGCCGTGCGGTCCAGGCCACGGCGCGGCCGTGGTTGCCGTCGGTGGCGGCGCAGAAGGTGATGGCGCCCAGCCGCGCGCGGGCCGCGGCGTCGCCGAACGAGGCGGGCTCGGGCTCGCCCGGCGCGGCCTCGCGCCAGCGGCGGCGCAGCACCTGGTCCACGGCGAAGCTGGCGCCCAGGCCCTTGAAGGCCTGGATGCCGAAGCGGCCGCCCTCGTCCTTCACCTGCAGGCGGCCCAGGCCCAGCTCGGTGGCCAGCGCGGACAGGTCGACCAGC
>DAOPJF010000111.1:0-7812 GCA_035399525.1 Candidatus Krumholzibacteriia bacterium
GCTCTCGCGGACTGAGTTCATCCCATGAAGTTTGTTTGCATTTTCGCTTGACCTGGCAGCTTCAGCGTGCGAAGCTGGATCGGTCGGGCCCGGGGTCCGCCCACGGACGGGCGGGACGGGCGGCCCGCGCCGTCGACCACAGCACAGGGCCGACCCGCGAGGTCAGGCCGCGAAGGGCCGACCATGAACGCGCGCACGTTGGACCCGCAGCTGGGAGCGCCGGCCAGGCTGGCCATCGTCGCGACCCTGGCGGACGGCCGGGACTGGACCTTCTCGGACCTGAAGGCCGCCACGGGGCTCGCCGACGGCAACCTGCACGTGCAGGTCTCGAAGCTGGCCGAGGCGGGCTACCTGAAGGCCCGGCGCGAGCGGCGCGGGGGGCGCGAGGTGACGTGCTACAGGATCCAGCCGGAGGGCACGGAGGCCCTGCGGCGCCTCATCGACCGGCTGCAGGCGGCGCTGACGGGCATCCGGGCGGCGCGCCCGGCGGCCCAGGGGCGCGACGAATCGCAGGTCTGGTGAGCCCGGGCGAGTGACGGGATGAACGGAGCAACGGGATGAAGATCGCCATCGGAGCCGACCACGGCGGGTTCCCCCTGAAGGAATCGCTGGCGGCGTACCTCAAGAGCCGCGGGCACGAGGTGCAGGACTGCGGCACGCACTCGGCCGACGCGGTGGACTACCCGGTGTTCGCCCGCGCCGTGGCCGAGGCCGTCGCCGGCGGGCGGGCCGAGCGGGGCATCATGATCGACGGCGCCGGCATCGGCTCGTCGATGGTGGCCAACAAGGTGCCGGGCGTGCGGGCGGCCATGGCCTACGACGTGTCGAGCGCGCGCAACGGCCGCGAGCACAACGACGCCAACGTGCTGACCCTGGGTGCGGGGCTGATCGGCGCCAACCTGGCGCAGCAGATCGTCGACGTGTTCCTGACCACCGACTGCACCGAGCCCCGGCACCGCCGCCGCGTCGCCATGATCGCCGAGGGCCAGGGCGGCGGCGCGGCCGCGGCCCGGGTCGCGGCGCCCGGCGGCGATCCCCTGGCCGCGCTGTCGGACGAGGACCTGGCGCGCATCGTCGCCCGGCTGCAGGGCCTGGTGGGCGGCGGCCCCGGCCACGCGGGTCCCTGCGTGGGCACCTGCCCCGACACGGCGCGCGCCTTCATCGAGCTGGGCGCGCGGCGCCTGAGCCACGGGCCCGACCGGCCCGGCCGCATCCCCGAGGACGTGGCCAAGTACATCGACCACACCATCCTGAAGGCCGACGCCACCATCGCCATGATCGACCAGGTCATCAGCGAGGCGCGCGAGTTCTCGTTCCGCTCGGTGTGCGTGAACCCCTGCTGGGTCAAGCGCGTGGCCGACGGCCTGCGCGGCACGCCGGTGCTGACCTGCTCGGTGGTGGGCTTCCCCCTGGGCGCGAGCACGCCCGACATCAAGGGCATGGAGACGCGCAAGGCGATCCGCGACGGGGCGAAGGAAATCGACATGGTCATCAACGTCGGCCGGCTCAAGAGCGGCGACGACGACTACGTCCTCAGGGACATCCTCGCGGTCACCGACGCGTGCCGCGACGGGTCGGCCGTCAGCAAGGTCATCATCGAGACCGCGCTGCTGACGGACGACGAGAAGGTGCGGGCCTGCGAGCTGTCGAAGCGCGCGCGGGCCGATTTCGTGAAGACCTCGACGGGATTCTCGAGCGGCGGCGCGACCGCCGAGGACGTTGCGCTGATGGCGTCCGTGGTCCGGGGGGCGGGCATGGAAGTGAAGGCCTCCGGGGGCATCAGGTCGTTCAGCGACGCCAAGCGCATGATCGAGGCCGGCGCCACGAGGATCGGCGCGTCGGCCTCGATCGCCATCGTCCAGGAAGCCCAATCCACGTCGGTCAGCCGCTGAGGAGAGCACAATGGTCGACCTGAGAGCCTACTGCGTGATCGACAGCCTGCAGCCCCAGTTCGCCTCGTTCCAGGCGACGGTGGCCCAGGGCTTCCTGCCCAAGGTGGGGCAGGCCAGCCTGTTCGTCGAGATCGCGCCGGGCATCGAGATCAACCGCGTGATGGACATCGCGCTCAAGAGCACGTCCGTCACGCCCGGCATGCAGATCGTCGAGCGCAACTTCGGCATGCTCGAGGTGCACAGCGACAGCCAGGCCGACGTGCGCCAGGCGGGCGCGGCCATCCTCGACGCCCTCGAGCTGAGCGAGGACCAGCGCCTGAAGCCGCGCATCATCTCGGACCAGGTGGTGCGCCATCTCGACGACCACCAGTGCATGCTCATCAACCGCATGCGCCACGGCAACCTGATCCTGTCGGGCCAGACCCTGTTCGTGCTCGAGTGCGAACCGGCGGCCTACGCGGCGCTGGCGGCCAACGAGGCCGAGAAGGCGGCGCGCATCAACATCCTGGAGGTGCGCGCCTTCGGCGCCTTCGGGCGCGTGTACATCGGAGGCGAGGAAAGGGACGTCCAGGTCGCCCGGCCGGCCGCGGTGGCGGCGCTCGAGGCGCTGGACGGACGCAAGCACGGCAAGTAGACGAAGGCAACCAACCGAGCAGGAGGAAAGGCCATGGCCGACGCCCTGGGAATGATCGAGTGCCGGAGTTTCGCGGCGACCGTCGAGGCGGCCGACGCGATGGTGAAGGCCGCCCGCGTGGAGCTGGTGGGCTACGAGAAGACCGGCGGCGGCTACACGACCGCCGTGGTGCGTGGCGACGTGGCCGCGGTCAAGGCCGCCTGCGACGCGGGCCAGACCGCCGCGACCCGCGTGGGCGAGGTCGTCGCGGTGCACGTGATCGCGCGTCCGCACGCCAACGTCGACGCCGTCATGCCGCTGGGCCGCGCGGAAGAGGCGTAGCCGTGAACCTCGCGAAGGTCATCGGCCGCGTGGTGGCCAGCCGCAAGGAGCCGGCCATGGACGGCCTGAAGCTCCTGCTGCTGGGCGCCGCCGGACCCGACGGCGCGCTGACCGGCGGCACGGTGGTGGCCGTCGACGCCGTGGGCGCGGGCGAGGGCGAGTACGTGCTGTACGCGTCCGGCTCGTCGGCCCGGCAGACGCAGGTCACCGCCAACAAGCCGGTGGACGCCGTGATCATGGCCATCGTCGACAGCTGGGACATCGGCGGCGACGAGAAGTACCGCAAGGGTGACGGGTGATGCGCCGGCTGACGGACCAGCAGGTGGACGACATCGCCCGGCGCCTGGCGGGGCGCATGGCCGGCACCGTGGGATCGGCGGCCGACGGATCGGCCCCGGCCGGGCGCGTGGGCACGGCGGCCCGCGGCTACGCCCCGGCCGACGTCCCCGAGCGCGGGTACGTGGTGCGGCCCATCTCGCCCGACCCCAAGGCCGGGCCGCCGCCGGTGCGCCAGGGCGATGGCGTGTTCGCCACCGTCGACGACTGCGTCGACGCGGCGCGCGCGGCGTTCCTGAACCTGGCGGCGGGCAGCCTCGAGCGGCGGCAGGCCATCGTCGCGGCCATCCGCGCGTCGATGCGCCGCCACGGCGAGCGCCTGGCCCGGCTGGCCTGGGAGGAGACCGGGCTCGGCCGCTTCGAGCACAAGATCCTCAAGAACGCGCTGGTGACGGAGAAGACGCCGGGCACGGAGGCCCTGGTGCCGCGCGCGGTCAGCGGCGACGGCGGGCTGACCCTGACCGAGCTGGCGCCGTTCGGGGTGATCGGCTCGATCACGCCCACCACCAACCCGACGAGCACCATCATCTGCAACACCATCGGCATGGTGGCCGCGGGCAACGCCGTGGTGTTCAACGTGCACCCGGGCGCGGCGCAGTGCTCGATGGAGACGGTGCGCGAGCTGAACCGCGCCATCACCGGCGCGGGCGGGCCGCAGAACCTGGTGACGGCCGTGGCCCATCCGACCATCGAGTCGGCGGGCGAGCTGATGCACCACAAGGGCATCAACCTGCTGGTGGTCACCGGCGGTCCGGGGGTGGTGAAGGCCGCCATGAAGAGCGGCAAGCGCGCCATCTGCGCCGGGCCGGGCAACCCGCCGGTGGTGGTGGACGAGACCGCGGACATCGCCAAGGCGGGGCGCGACATCGTCACGGGCGCCGGCTTCGACAACAACATCATCTGCGTGGACGAGAAGGAGGTGTTCGTCGTCGCGTCGGTGGCCGACCGGCTGATCAAGGCCATGCGCGACGCCGGGGCCTACCTCGTGGACCAGGCCGAGCTGCGGAAGCTGGAGAAGGAGATCTTCCAGGAGATCCGCGGCCCGCGCACCCACGGCGTGATGAACAAGGACTGCGTCGGCAAGTCCGCCGGGGCGCTGCTCGCGCGCATCGGCGTCCGGCCCGTGGGCGACCCGGCATTGATCATCTGCGACGTGCCCGAGGACCACCCGCTGGTCTGGAGCGAGCAGCTGATGCCGGTGCTGCCGGTGGTGCGCGTGCCGGACGTGGACCGCGCCATCGCCCTGGCCCGCGAGGCCGAGCACGGCTTCGGGCACTCGGCCAGCATGCACTCGCGCAACATCGAGGCCCTCAGCCGCATGGCGCGGGTCATGAACACCAGCATCTTCGTCAAGAACGCACCCATCGTCGCGGGCCTCGGCCAGGGCGGCGAAGGGCACACCTCCTTCACCATCGCCAGCCCCACGGGCGAGGGCCTGACCGACGCGGTCAGCTTCTCGCGCCTGCGCCGCTGCGTGCTGAAGGATCACTTCCGGATCGTCTAGGACACCGATGAACCGCGCCCTGGCCCTGCTCGAATACGCCTCCATCGCCGACGGCGTGCAGTCGGTGGACCGCATGCTGAAGAAGTCGCCCGTGGCGCTGCTGCGCTGCGGCAGCGTGCATCCCGGCCGCTGGCTGGCCCTGGTGGGCGGCACCGTGGCCGCCACCGAGGAGGCCCACGCCGAGGGGCTGGGCGGCTGCTCGCTGGTGGACCAGGTGCTGCTGCCCGACCCGGCGCCCGCGCTGCTCGATGCCCTGATGGGCGTGCGGGCGACTCCCGAGGGCGAGGCCCTGGGCGTGCTCGAGTCGGCGTCGTCGCCGGCGCTGCTGGGTGCGGTGGACGCGGCGCTGAAGGCCGTGCCCGTGCGCCTGGGCGAGCTGCGGCTGGCGGACGACCTGGGCGGCCACGCGGTGGCTATGTTGGACGGCCTGCTGCCCGACGTGGAGGCGGCGCTGGACATCGCGCGCGCCCGCCTCGAGCCGGCCGGCTGCCTGCTGGCCGCGAGCCTGATGCCGCGCCTGGACGAGGCGCTGCGCGACGTGCTGCGCGAGACCACCCGCTTCGGCGCCTGCACCCTGTGGCAGCCCGAGGGCGGGGAAGTGCTGGAGGACTAGCGGTGTTCCTGGGGCGCGTCACGGGCAGGCTGGTGGCGTCGGTGGTCACGCCGGGCATGGAGGGCGTGCCCCTGCTCTGGGTCCAGCCCCTGGACAAGCACGGCAAGGACGCCGGCAAGCCCTTCGTCTGCGCCGACGGCACGCGCATGGCCGGGCCGGGCGAGTTGGTGTACTGGGAGGCCAGCCGCGAGGCGGCCCTGACGCTGGAGCCCAGCTTCGTGCCGGTGGACCACGCCGTCTGCGGGATCGTGGACGGCCACCAGGTGGACGATCAGGATGCGAACCGGGAGGCGCCGCGATGATCCTCGCCCGCGTGGCCGGCCGCATCACCTCGACCATCGGGCACCGCGACTTCGCCGGGCGCAAGCTGCTGATCTGTGATAAGCTCGACGCCCGGGGCGAGCCCGCCGGCGGCTACGTCATCGCCATCGACCTGGTGGGGGCCGGGGCCGGCGAGACGGTGCTCATCCTGGACGAGGGCACGGGCGCCCGGCAGCTGATCGGCGTCAAGGACATGCCGGTGCGCTCGGTGGTCGTGGGGATCGTGGACGACCTGGGCTGAGCCGCGGAAAGGGCCGAGGCAGACGGCGATGCACGAAGTCATCAACCCCGCCCGCATCTTCCCGTTCTCCATGCGGCAGGCCCTGCCGCTGGACCTGGCGGATGCTGCCGTCGACGTCAGCGACCACGCCGCCTTCACCCGGTTCCTGGCGCAGAAGCGCGGCTCGGCGCCCGCCCTCTACGGCGGCTGGAACGAGCACCGCGGCATCTACACGGGCAGCGCGCTGTTCGGCGGGGTCGCCCACGGCGGCGACGAGCCGCGGGTCATCCACCTGGGCATCGACATCTGGACCGCCTCGGGCACGCCGGTAAGGGCGCCCCTGGGCGGCGTCGTGCACAGCGTCGCGGACAACGCGCGGTTCGGCGACTACGGCGGCACCGTGATCCTCGAGCACCCCGGGCCGCTGTGGACGCTGTGGGGGCACCTGGCCCTGCGCTCGCTCGAGGGGAAGAGCCCCGGCCAGCCCGTGGCGCGCGGCGAGATCTTCGCCTGGGTTGGCGAGCCCCACGAGAACGGCGGCTGGCCGCCCCACCTGCACGTGCAGAAGATCACCGACATGCTGGGCCTGCGCGGCGATTTCCCGGGCGTGGCGCGGATGTCCGAGCGCGACTACTGGCTGGGCCTGTGCCCGGATCCGACGGACCTGCTGGCGTAGGGGTCGACGCCGCCGGCGAACGCGCCTATCTTGCGCCGGACCTGCGCCTGAACCGTCCTCGAACCGGGAGCCCTCAGCCATGACCGTCGAGCACACCGCCCTGCCCGCCCACTACCGGCGCACCCTGTTCGCGCTGCTGCGCTACGCCATCGCCATGGCCTTCTTCGGGCTGCTGGTGGGCATCGCCTTCCAGGAGTCGGCGACGAAGCTGCCGTTCGCGAAGGCCGGCGCAGGGCTGCACATCGAAAGCATCTTCTCCCTGTCGCTGGTGCACGGCCACGTGTTCATGATGGGCGTGGTGATGCCGCTGGTGCTGGGTGGCGCGCTGCTGATGGCCCACAAGGCCGGCGGCCGCGAGGTGGGCCCGGTGGGCCTGGCCTGGCTGGTGCGCGGCTACCTGCCGTTCGCCACGCTGTCGGTGCTGCTGCAGCTGGTCAAGGGCTACCACGTCCTGCTGGCGGTGCGCGGCGGCCAGACCGACCTGGCCGTGGTCGACGCGGCGTTCCTGGGCGGATCGCACGCCCTGCGCGCCGCGGTGTACGGCATCGCGCACACGGGCATGGCCGTGGCGCTGGGCGTGTTCCTGGTGGCCCTGTGGAAGAGCCTGCGTCCGCGGGGTGCGGCGTAGGGAAAGGCGGCAACGATGCACGCGCGCAAGACCATCGCCCTGGTGGCCCACGACAACCGCAAGCGCGACCTGGCCGAGTGGGTCGCGTTCAACCGGGGCACCCTGCTGGGCCACGACCTGGTGTGCACCGGCACCACGGGCCTGATGATCGAGAAGGTGCTGGCCGAGGGCGACGATGCGCCGGCGAAGCCCGCCAGCGTGACGCGGCTGCGATCGGGTCCCCTGGGCGGCGACCAGCAGCTGGGCGCCATGATCGCCGAGGGCCGCATCGACGTGATGATCTTCTTCTGGGACCCCATGGAGCCCCAGCCCCACGACGTCGACGTCAAGGCTTTGCTGCGCATCGCCGTCGTGTACAATGTGCCCGTGGCCTGCAACCGGTCGACGGCCGACTTCATGATCTCGTCGCCGCTGCTGGGCAGGCCGTACGAGCCGATCCTCAAGGACTACTCCGAATACCTGCGGAGGGACGTCGGCTGACCTGCGCCGTCCCGCCGGGGAAGGTGAGGCCGATGCGCATCTCCGTCATGGTCCTGACCCTGGCCGTGGGTCTGCTCGGCGCCGGCCCCGCCCGCGCCCAGGACCATGGCGCCGGCCGGCCCGGCTGGCAGTGGGTGACCGCCGGCAGCAACGTCACGCAGGTGGCCACGGGCATCCGCTACGGGTG
>DAOPJF010000112.1:0-7665 GCA_035399525.1 Candidatus Krumholzibacteriia bacterium
GGGTTCAGGTCGATCAGCTTGGCGTAGCAGCCGTTCTCGAAGTTGGCGATGCCCGCGTCGCTCCAGCCGTGCTCGTCGTCGCCCAGCAGGGCGCGCGCCTTGTCGGCCGACAGCGTGGTCTTGCCGGTACCCGACAGGCCCAGCAGCAGGGCGATGTCGCCCTTCTTGCCCTCGTTCGCCGAGCAGTGGATGGGCAGGATGCCCTCGGCCGGCAGCATGTAGTTCATGACCGTGAACAGCAGCTTCTTGCAGCTGCCGCAGTAGGCCGAACCGTAGACGATGCCGATGCGGCGGTCGAAGTCGACGGCGATGACCATGGTGCTGGCCTTGCCGGTCTTCGGATCGATGCGCAGGCGGCCCTGGTAGCGGTCGGCGTCCAGCTTCTGGTCGGGGCAAGCCAGCAGCGTGAACGGGCGCTCGGCGAAGAGGCTCTTCTTGATGTTCTTCGGCACCGGCCGGAACATGTTGTCGCAGAACAGCACGTTCAGCGCCTTGTTCACGATCGTGGTGACCGGCAGCGCGTACGCCGAGTCGGCGCCCACGACGCGGTCGCTGACGTAGACCTTCTTGCTCTTCTTCAGGGTCTTGAGCGCGTCCTCGAGCAGCATGTCGAAGGTCTCGGGATCGAGCGGCAGGTTGTTCGCGGCCGACCAGTCGATGGTCGCCGCGCTCTCGGGCCGCTTGACGATGACCGTGTCGGACGGGCTGCGGCCCGTGGATTCGGGACGGGTCCAGGTCGCCAGGGCGCCGCAGGCGCTGACGATGGCTTCGCCGTTGTCGACGCAGGCCCTCGCCAGCGCTGCGCGGGACAGGTTGCGGTGGATGTTGCCGCCGGCGAGCAGCGACGCGAGACGGGCCTGGAACTTCATCGTCCGGTCTCCTTGAGCAGGTGATGGGCCGTCGATCATGGCGGTCGTCACCCGTGAGGGGCGCGCCGCTCATGGGGCCGGAGTCGGGCGCCGCGGGGAGCGGCGTCCGGATTTGCTAGCGCGGCCATGGTAGTTAGGCGTCAGGATCGAAACAAGGGCATTCTGCCCGGGTCTGAAGGGGCCAAACCGCAGTGGATTGGTTGGGGTTAGCCCTTCGCGGCCCCATCGGCAGCCTTCCGCCGCTCGGCCGCCAGGGCCCGGTTGCGCAGGGTCGTCCGGTCCTCGGGCGCCAGGGCCAGCGCGCGGTCGAACCAACCCGTTGCCGCGTCACAGGCTGCGATCTCGTCGGCGCGCAGCAGGGCGGCGGCCGCGGCATCGCCAGCCGCTGCCGCGGCCCCGGCCAGTTCGCCCATGAGCTCGGCCTTCAGCAGCGACGCCGCCCCCAGGTTGGACAGCGAGTTGAACGACCTCGGGTAGGCCGCCAGGGCCTGCCTGTGCGCTGCCGCGGCGGCATCCAGCAGCTGCACCGTGGCCTGGGCCTGGGCCTGCGCGGCGGCGTGGTCCTGCTTCGCCAGCAGGCGCCGCGCCTCGACCAGGCGGCCCTGGGCCTCCTGCAGCAGCAGGCTGCCGGTGCGCTCGGGGGCGTCGGGGAACGAGGGATCCAGCCGCGAGGCCTCGGCCAGCAGGTTCAGGGCGGCGCGCTGGTCGATCGGGCGCCCGCCGTAGCCGCGCAGCGCGATCAACGCCTCGTTGAAGGCATCCTCGGCGCCCCAGCGGGGCGACCCCAATCCCAGCCAGTCGACGTTCACCACGACGAGCGCCGCCACGAACACCGCCGCGACCGCCAGGGTGCGGCCGGTCGGCTTCCTGAGGGCCGCCAGCGCCATCGCGCCCGCGACGGCGAACACCGCCAGCAGCGGCAGCAGCGGCATCCGGAAGCGGGCATTCACGAAGAATGGCATCACCGACACCGCCTGCAAGCCGATGACCACCGCCAGCAGCACGGCGGCCCGATTCCAGCGCACGGCCACCAGCCCGGGCAGCGCGCACGCCAGCAGCAGCCAGGTGCCCGGCCACCACCGCTGCAGGATGACCACGCCATGCTGCCTGGCCAGCCACGCGGCCCCGATGTTGTTGCGCGGCTCCCAGCCCGACAGCAGCGCCAGCACGCGGCGGCCCAGCAGCCCGGCGGCGCGGCCCGGATGCGCCGCGATCCACGCCCGCGCCTGGGCGGCCAGCCATCGCGACGACGAGGCCGGCTCGCGGTGGCCCGCCTGGAAGCTCTGCAGCTGCAGGTCGTCCCACTCGACGCCGACGGGAATGGCCGACACGCCGTCGGCCCGGTCGCGGTTGCCGGTCACGAGGTTGGCGCCCAGGTTCGCGCTCACCGGCACGAACGCGCCCGACGCGCGGGCGTTGTGCAGGGTGGCCGGCAGGATGGCCAGGCCCGCCCCCGCCAGCAGCAGCACGACCGGCAGCACGAGGGGCCGCCGCTCGCGACGCAGCACCAGCGCCAGCCAGGCCGCCGCGCCGCCGACGACCGGCAGCAGGTTGGGTCGGCCCAGGGCCGCCAGGCCCAGTGCCACGCCCGCCAGCACCGCCGCCCGGGCGGCGACCGTGGGCCTCTCGCCGGCCTGCAGCAGCCACAGCACCGCCGCCACGGTCAACAGCGTGGTCCAGGACTCGGCCAGCAACTGCAGCTCGAAGAAGGGCAGGATCGGCAACAGCGCCGTGGCCAGGCCCGCGGCCAGCGCGCCCCGCGCCGGCAGGACGCGCCGGGCGATCAGCACCACCAGCAGCGCCGTGCCCGCGCCCGCCAGCGCCTGCAGGGTGTAGACACCCGTGATGCCGAAGCCCAGCTTGTACAGCCCCGACAGCAGGTACGGGTAGAAGGGAGGCTTGAAGAAGGCTCCCGGCTGGAACTCGCGGCCCTCGGCCAGGGCGCGGGCCCACAGATCGAAGTGCGACGCATCGACCACCGGCGTCGTGAAGAACGGCGTGCGGGCCAGCAGCACCCAGGCCACCACGCGCCAGGCCAGGGCCACGGCGCCGGTCACCAGCAGGTGGCGGCGCAGCTGAGGATCGCGGGCGCTGACGGCGGGTCGTCGGGACATGCGCGGCTCCGGGCTGCGGGTGGCGACAGGTGGTCGAGGACGAAGCATACCACCTGGCGCGGCGCCGCGCCAAAGGTCAGGGCTGAAGGGCCCTGCGGCGGGCGCTGCGGCCGCCGTCGAGCACGATCCCCACCGCCGCGCGCAGGCTCCAGGCTGTGCCGTCCAGGGGCGTGCCGCCGGGGTTGCGCGACGACACCCACTCGCGGCGCACGTCCAGGCCCGCCGTCCAGGTGCGGTTCGGACCCAGGGCGGTGCGCACGCCCAGGCCGACACTGATGTTCCCGCCACCGAGGGACAGGCTCTCGGCCGAAAACGGTACGACCACGTCCGCGCCGTAGCCCCCGAACAGGTCCAGCGCCAGGTGGTCGGCCAGCCGCACCGTGCGTCCGGCCTCGAGCGCCATCAGGATCGCGTCGAAGCGGTCCGAGTAGCGCACGCCGTCGCCCAGCGGCACGTAGTAGGGCGTGCCCGCGCGGCCTATGCGCACCTCGATGGGCAGGCGCAGCAGCCAGCGGTCCTCGCGCAGGCTGACCATGGCGCCCACGAGCGTCTTGCCGCCCACGAACCCCAGGTTGCCGCCCGGATCCCACGCGCCGGCCAACGCCTCGATCGACCAGGTCCTGCGGGGCGCGGCCGCGATCTCCTGCTCGTTGGCGTACCAGCGGGCCAGCTCCGACCCCGCCAGGTCGTCCGAGGCCAGCAGCTCCCAGGCCGCCGACGTGCGGCCCGAGTAGAAAAGGCAGAAGAACGCCTCGAGGCTGCCCCGGTCGGTGTGCGGCAGCAGCTGGTCGGCCAGCGACATGGTGAAGGCGTCGTAGCGCGCCGCCGGATCGTCGCTCGCCGCGTCGGGCCGCGACTCGGCGACGCGGCGGAACGCCACCAGGTCGTCGAAGATGTCGTCGCCGTAGACTTCCTCGCTGAAGGCATCGTCCCAGATGGCGGCCAGGATGCGGGTGCGCTGGACGACCTCGCGGGGGCCGCAGGCGTCGCCCCAGTCCAGGATCAGCCCGAACAGCGAGTCGGGGCGGTCGTCGGTGAACAGGCGCGGCACCAGCCCGTAGGCCTCGCGCGACAGGTCGCGGCAGCGGGCCTCGTCCGCCGCGGCCGCGGCGCCGGCCACGGCCAGCGCGAGCACGACTGCCAGGAGGCCCCGCCGCACGGTCAGAGCTCGGTGCCCGAGCGGATGACCATGCCCTTGGGGATGATGGTGATGCCGTCGCGGATCCAGCGCCGCTGGCCCTGGTAGTCGGGGCCTTCGGGCTGGGCCCGGATGACCACGTTGTCGCCGATGCGCGCGTTCTTGTCGATGATGCAACGCTCGAGGCGGCAGTTGCGGCCGATGCCCAGGGGCGGCGCGTCGGCGGCGCGCTGCTCGCTGTCGCTGACCATGCGCTCGCCGTCGTAGAAGTCGCTGCCCATCATGATGACGTCCTTGAGATACGAGCCCTCGCCCACCTTGGCGCGCACGCCGACGATGGAGTTCTCGATCACGGCGCCGTTGATGGACGAGCCCTCGACCACCAGGCAGTCGCGGATCTCCGAGCCGATGATGCGGGCCGGCGGCAGCGAGCGGGCGCGGGTGTAGAACGGCCAGCCGCCCGCGTGCAGGTCGAACTCGGGGTCCTTCCTCACCAGGTCGAGGTTCGCCTCGAAGAACGAGCCGATGGTCCCGATGTCGCGCCAGTAGCCGGTGAAGGGGAACGCCACGACCTTCAGGTCGGCGATGGCGCCGGGGATGATCTCGCCGCCGAAGTCGGTCCTGTCCTGGTCGGCCAGCAGGCGCTTGAGCACATCGGCCTCGAAGACGTAGATGCCCATCGAGCCCAGGAACCGCTCGCCCTCGACCTGCAGTCCCCGGCGCGCGAAGAGCTCGCGGGGCGCGGTGAAACGGTCGATGACGGCCTGGTCCTGCGGCTTCTCGACAAACTCGACCACGCGGCCGTCCGCATCGGCGCGCAGCAGGCCCAGGCGCGGCGCCTCGTCGCGGGGCACCGGGTACACGGCCAGCGTGATGTCGGCGCCCGACTCGCGGTGGAAGCGCACCATCTCGCTGTAGTCCATGCGGTACAGGTGGTCGCCCGACAGGATGACCACCTGCTTGGAGTCGTAGTACATGGTGTGGTTGAGCGTGGCGCGCACGGCGTCCGCGGTGCCCTGGAACCAGTCGGCGCGGTCGGGCGTCTGCTCGGCGGCGAGGATGTCCACCGATCCGCCCGAGAACAGGTCGAAGCGGTAGGTGTGCATGATGTGACGGTGCATGCTGGCCGAAAGGAACTGCGTCAGCACGAAGACCTTCTTCAGGCCCGAGTTGATGCAGTTGCTGATGGGGATGTCGATGAGCCGGTACTTGCCGGCGAAGGCCACGGCGGGCTTGCTGCGCTCGAGGGTCAGGGGGTACAGGCGCGTGCCGCGCCCGCCGCCCAGGATGATGGCCGTCACGTCCTTCACGTCGATCCTCCGCCTCGGGTTCGGGTCAGGGCGAGTATAGGCACCGAACCACCGGGGGAAAAGATGATTCCCGCCCCGGGCCGGGTTCGCTAGGATCGGGGCGCACCACGAACCGCGAAGGAGCCGCCGTGTTCTTCCTGAAGGGCCGCCGTCGCCGGCGCCTGCTGGCCACGCCGCTGGCCGACGCCGACCGGGCGCTGATGCGCAGCACCGCGCCGCTGACCGCCGCCCTGCCGGCCGCGCTGCAGGCCCGGCACGAGGGCGTGGTGCAGGTGCTGCTGGCCGAGAAGCACTGGGAGGGGGCGGCCGGCCTCGAGGTCACCCGGGCCATGCGCCTGGCCGTGGCGGGGCAGGCGGCCCTGCTGCAGCTGCGGCCCGACGCCGACTACTTCCCCGGCACGGACACCGTGCTCATCTACCCCGAGGCCTTCGTGGTCGACCACGACGTCGTCGACGAGGACGGCCTGGTGCACGGCGGCGAGGACGAGCTGGCCGGCGAATCGTGGCAGCGGGGCGTGGTCATCCTCAGCTGGCAGGACGTGGAGCGCGAGGCGCGCCGGCCCGAGGGCTACAACGTCGTGCTGCACGAGTTCGCCCACCAGCTGGACGAGCAGACCGGCGAGGCCGATGGCCGCCCGCACCTGGAGGATCCCGCCCTGGCCGCCCGCTGGGCCGAGGCCTTCCGGGCCGCCTTCGACCGCCATGGGAAGCTGTGCAAGCGGCGGCGCGAGGTCTTGTTCGACCAGGATGCGGCCGGGAACCCGGCCGAGTTCTTCGCCACCGCGGTCGAGCTGTTCTTCACCTACCCCCGCGACCTGGCCTCCGAATTCCCGGACGTGCACGCCGTCCTGGCCGCCTGGCTGGGGCTCGATCCTGCCGCCTGGACAGGCGTTTAGGCCGATCGCCGCGCCGGGGGTGGTCGCCCGGGGAAACGCGGCTACCTTGTGCGCGGAGCATCAATCCCGAACCCCGACACCGGAAAGCGACCGCTGCGCGATGACATCCCAGCCCCGCCTGCTCGTGGCCATCCCGGTCTTCCCCCTCCCGGACTTCTACCTGTACCCGGGCGTGGTGGCGCCGCTGCACGTCTTCGAGACGCGCTACCGGCAGATGGTGGAGGACATGCTGGACGGCCCGGGCCGGATGGTGCTGGCGCCCTACGCCGCGGGCACGGCGCGCGACGAGCGCGGTCCGCGGCTGCCGGACATGGGCACGCTGGTGGAGATCGTGCAGCACGAGCGGCTCGAGGACGGGCGGTGGGTGCTGGTGGTCGCGGCGCTTTCGCGCGCGGCCATCGCCGAGACCGGCAGCGACCGCCTGTACCGCAAGGTCGATGCCGAGATGCTGCCCGAGCCCGAGGTGAACGGCGCCGCCGCCGGCGCCCTGCGCCCCCGCCTGCTGGCCGCGCTGCACGCCCGCGCCGCGGGCGAGTGGGAGGCCCCCGACGGCACCGCCCTCGGCCGCCTGGCCGACCTGCTGCTGCACGCCCTCGACCTCGACGTGGACCGCAAGGAGCGGTCCTACCACGAGACCGATCCGGTGGCGCGGGCGGCGCTGGCCCTGGCGTGGCACGACCTGGCCGCCCGCAATGCCATCGGTGACGCCGACGAACGGGCGTCCTAGGCCGTTAGCGGTAGAGCGCCTTCAGCGTCCCCCACGACTTCTCGACGTCACCCACCACGCACGGCGCCCCCTGGCCGTGCGGATCCCCGAAGTAGAGCATCGGCTCGGTGTAGTCCTCGGCCAGGCCCCCGGCCCCGTACGGGTCGACGGCCATGAGGCGGAACCCGTCATTGGCGTCGGTGATGGCCAGCCGGCCCGGGATGCTCTGGTAGGCCACGTGCACCGGCGTCAGCCGCGCGTACAGGGTGTCGCCGACGTACTCGGGCACCAGCACGGTGATGACCGCCAGCGTGGTCTGCTCGTCGTCGACGGGGATGTTCGTGCCGACGACGAACTCGGGCAGGGGCTTGAAGTTGATGGACGCCGGCGACATCTCGACCCCCAGCATCAGCACCTCGGGCGGCAGCACGAGCTTGCCCTCGAAGCCGCCGATGTTGGTGATGGGCGCGGCCAGCGAGTCGTTCCACACGTTGTAGGCGACCAGGAAGATCTGCTGGACGCCGCAGTAGAGCTCGGCGAAGCAGGGATTCTGGCTGGGCGTGACGACCAGCGGGCAGTCGGGATCGTTCACCAGGCCGATGAGATTGCGCTCCTGGGCGCCGGCGGGCAGG
>DAOPJF010000113.1:0-7626 GCA_035399525.1 Candidatus Krumholzibacteriia bacterium
TGCTGGGCGGCCTGCTCGCGGGCGTGACGGCCTCGGGCGTGCTGCTGGCCCTGTTCCAGTCCAACGCCGGCGGCGCCTGGGACAACGCCAAGAAGCACATCGAGGGCGGCCACTTCGGCGGCAAGGGCAGCGCGGCCCACAAGGCCGCGGTCGTGGGCGACACCGTGGGCGATCCGTTCAAGGACACCTCGGGCCCCAGCCTGAACATCCTGATCAAGCTGATGTCGGTCATCAGCGTGGTGATCGCGCCGCTGCTGGTGAAGTAGCGCGCGCCTCGCCGCGGACGCACGAAGCCCGTCTCCTCCCCGGAAGAGACGGGCTTCCGCTTGTCCGGGCCCGGGTCAGGCGGTCGCCGCCGCGGGCTGCGGCACCGTCGCCTTCAGCAGCAGCCACAGGCTGAGCGCCAGTTCGGCCGCCAGCGGCACGGCGTAGGCGGGCTCCAGGACTCCGGCCCGCGCGGGCGCCAGCAGGGCGACGAAGCTGCCCGCCAGGTAGACGACGCCGCCGGCGGCCATCAGGCCGCCGATGCCCCGCAACGCTCCCGGGGCCGCGGCCAGCATGCGACCCAGCACCAGGCAGTGCAGTCCGAAGAACACCAGGCCCAGGTCGTAGCCCTGGGCGTGCAGGTCGGTGTAGAACAGGGCCAGGTCGGCCTGCGCGGGCGGGATTCCTCCCGCAGCGTCGCTGCCGGTGACCACGGCCAGCGCGGCCGCGTGGTTCAGCAGGTTGGCCGCGTACACGGCCGTGCCCACCAGGCGGAAGGCCGCGGCAGCGAGCGCCAGGCTTGGCGATACCGGCCGCAGCAGCCGGTAGAGCAGCACCGCGACGGCGGCGTCGGCCAGGAACGCCACCAGGTCGGCGGCCAGGCCGGCACGCCACAGCGAGGCGCCCTGCTGCAGGTTCGCCGCGGTGGCGGCGGCGTCGCCGGCGACCACCAGGCCGCCGCGCACGGCGACCTCGGCGAACAGGGCGCAGGCGATGATGACGAGATAGAGCGCGCCGGCGGCACGGGCGCCTCCGGTCGCGGGCGACGTGGTCACGGTGGCGGCCACGGGATCTCCCTCCGTTGCGGTCCCCGGGGCGTCCGGGGCCGTTCCGCCAATGACTGCCCGATGGGACCGGGCCGCAACCCCGGCGCCGCGGCCCCGCGTCCGATCCGACGTTTGGACCCCGGCCGGCCGTCTGTTAGATTGGAAGCCGGGCCGCGTCGGCCGTGCCGCCGCCGCTCCGCGCAACCCTGAAGCCAGAGGACGCCGCCATGCCCGAGCCCAGGCTCTCCGCCCACTTCGCCGCCCGTCGCCCGTCGGTCATCCGCGCCGCGCAGATCGCCTTCGCCGAGCGCACCGACGGGGTCGCCGCCCTGAACGTGGCCATCGGCAACGTGTCGCTGCCCATGCACCCGGCCATGCAGGCCCGCCTGCGCACGCTGGGCGAGGCCCCGAGCCCGTTCGCCCAGGGCGCGGTCAAGTACACCGCGACAGTGGGCCTGCCCGAGACCAACCAGGCGTTCCGGAACGTCATCGCCGCCAGCGGCTTCGCTACCGACGGGCTCTTCACGCAGATCACCGACGGCGGCAGCCAGGCCATGGAGCTGGTCATCGTCGGCTGCTGCGGACCCGCCGGCTCGGACGAGCGCCCGCTGCTGCTGATCGACGCGGCCTACACGAACTACAAGGCCTTCGCCGAGCGCCTCGGCCGCCGCACGGTGTCGATCACGCGCACCATGGGCGAGGACGGCCGCTTCTCGCTGCCGTCGCTGGCCGAGATCGAGGCCGTCATCGTCCGCCACCGGCCGGGCGCGATGGTCGTCATCCCCTACGACAACCCCACCGGCCACTTCTACGACCGGCAGGCGATGGCCGGCCTGGCGCGCCTGTGCGTGGATCACGGCATGTGGCTGATCAGCGACGAGGCCTACCGCGAGCTGCACTACGTGGACGCGCCCGCCACCAGCGTCTGGGGCCTGGACGAGGCCGAGGTGCCGGGCATCACCGGCCGGCGCATCAGCATCGAGACGGCCAGCAAGGTGTGGAACGCCTGCGGTCTGCGCATCGGCGCGCTGGTCACCGACAGCGGGGAGTTCCACGCGCGCGCCGTCGCCGAGAACACGGCCGCGCTGTGCCCCAACACCATCGGCCAGTGGATCTTCGGCGCGCTGGCGCACGAGGACCACGCGGCGCTGCAGCAGTGGTTCGCCCGCCAGCGCGCCTACTACCGCGGCATGCTGCACAACCTGACCGACCGCCTGCGCGCCCTGCTGCCGGGGGTGATCGTCTCGAGCCCCGACGCGTCCATCTACTCGGTGGTCGACGTGCGCAACCTCGTGTCCGCCGACTTCGACGCGCTCGCGTTCGTGCTCGGCTGCGCGCGGCAGGGGAGGGTCGACACCGCCACCGGGCCGATGACCCTGCTGACCGCGCCCATGGCCGGCTTCTACTCGGTGCCCGCGGGCGCGCCCAACCCGGGCCGCACGCAGATGCGCATCGCCTACGTCGAGCCGCCCGGGACCATGGCCCAGGTGCCGGACCTGTTCGCGGCCCTGCTGAAGGATCACGTCGGCGCTTGAGACCCGCGCCCGGCCGCCGAGCGAAAGGCCCCCGGCCGTCGGCCGGGGGCCTTGTCTTTCGCCGGGCGACGCCCGCGCTAGAACGAGTAGCCGAACGCCGCGCCGCCCATGGGCTGGAAGCCGTCCTTGGTCCAGGCCGGCGTGAAGCCCAGGCGGTAGCTGAAGCCGTAGTCGCCGATGAAGCGGTAGCCCACCAGCGCCGTCACTGCGACCTGGTCCTCCTGCACGTCCAGGAAGCGGTCCTCGAGGTCGTTCTCGTCGATGTCGATGTAGGCGCCGCCCACGCCGAGTTCGAGGTGGTTGCGGCCCTTGCCCAGCAGCGTCGAGACGCCGAACGGCACCACCAGGCCCTTGGCGAAGACCACGCCCGTGAAGCCGATGCCGGCGCGCACGCCGATCTTCCCGTCGATGAGCTTCTCGAAGTTGGCCGAGGCCTCGCCGCCCCAGCCGAAGAACTCGGCGTACAGGGTCGACTCCTTCTGGTAGTAGGACTGGGCCCGGGCCGGGGCCGCGGCGCCGGCTGCCAGGGCCAGGGCCAGCGCGCACGCGATCGCGAGGTTCTTCATCGGTCATCCCCCATGGTGGCGGCCGCGCGCCCGAACTCCGCGGCGGCGGCCGTGGTCAGCGGTTCCTCGATCAGGGACAAGGCAACGTCGGGGCCGAAGGTGAACGTGTCCAGGCCGGCGGCGGCCAGGTCGGTCACACGATCGGCCGAACGCAGGCTGGCCGCCAGCAGGCGCAGCGGCGTGCGGGCGGCCATGGCCTGCATGCGCAGCAGGATGGCGCGGCCGTCGCGGCCGGCATCATCCAGGCGGCCCAGGTAGGGTGCGGCGTAGGCCGCGCCCAGGCCCGCGGCGGCCAGCACCTGGCCCTCGGTGTAGACGGCGGTCATGGTCACCGTCGCGCCCTGGGCCACGAGGCCCCGGGCCGCGGCGAAACCGTCGGCCGTGGCCGGCACCTTGACGGCGATGGCCAGGCCGCAGTCCAGCGCCGCCAGGTCCAGGCCGCACCCCTGCAGGGCGTCGGCGTCCCGTCCCCAGGCCTGCAGGTGGATCTCGCGGGCCCCGTACGCCGCGGCTTCGCTCGCCAGCAGCCTCAGGTTGGCCACGGTGCAGCGCTCGCCCGCGCGCTCGAGCAGCAGCGGGTTGGTGGTCACGCCGTGGAGGAAGCCCAGCGGCAGCAGCCGCGCCCAGCGGTGGCGGTCGGCGCTGTCCAGCAGCAGGCGCAGGGGGCGCGCGTCGGTCATGGCATTCCTTTCCGAGGTTCAACCGAAGAGGTTCATCTGGCCCGTGCGGTCGTCGTCCACCGGTTCGACGCACGCGGGCTCGTCGCACGACGGGCTGTTCACCCGGCGGCTGACCGGGTGGGCGATCAGCAGGTCGGTCGGCGCCGGCTGCAGCAGGGACATCACGGCTTCCTGCTGCGCCTCGTCCAGCGAGAACCACAGCCGCCAGTCGGCCTCGGGCACCACCACCGGCATGCGGTGGTGGACCGGCCGCATCACGGCGTTGGCGGCGGTGGTCAGGATGGAGCAGGTCTCCAGCGTCCGGCCGCCGGGATATTCCCACCGCTCCCAGATGCCCGCCAGTGCGAACACGTCGTGGTCGCGCCGGCGGAACAGGAACGGCTGCTTCCCGTCACCGCGCTTCTGCCACTCGTAGAAGCCGTTCACCGGCACCAGGCAGCGCCGGCGCGCGAAGGCGTCGCGGAAGGCGGGCTTCTCGCGCACGGTCTCGCTGCGGGCGTTGATCATCTTCGCGCCGGTGTCCGGCTCGGGGCTCCAGGGCGGCACCAGGCCCCAGCGGAACATCCTCAGCAGCCGGCCTTCGCCCAGGGGGTTGGGCACCACCGCGGCCACGTCCTGGGTGGGCGCGATGTTCCAGCGCGGTCGCAGGTCGGGCGCCACGTCCAGGTAGAAGCGCTCGGCCAGCACGTGGGGAGGCGCGGTCAGGTTGATGCGGCCGCACATCGCGGGAACCTCGTCGGGGTCCGGGAATGCGGCGCCGCCGGGGCGGCGCGGGGAACGCCGCCATGATAGGCCATCGACGGGATGCGGGCCAGCCCGGCGCTCAGGTGCCCAGCAGCAGGTGCTGGATCGAGGCACCGGCCGGATGCGTGGCCAGGTCCACCTCGGGCTGGCGCTCGGCGGGCACCTCCTGCCCGTCGGGGCCGTGGGTGATGCGCACGCGGGGCTGCGCCACCAGCCGGTTGGCCGCCGTGACCACGGCCTGGTGCCCGGTCGACAGCACGACGCGGCTGCCGGGCGGGTACAGGCCCACGGCGTTGCGCAGGGCCGTGATGGCCAGCGGCGAGTAGGCCGCGCGGTCCTGCAGGATGATCTCGAAGGCGTCGCGCGGCGTCATGGCGCGCTTGTAGGGCCGCACCGCGGTCAGCGCCTCGAACACGTCGCACACGTGGATCAACTGGGTCAGCTGGCTCGTGGCGTCGCCGTAGGGCATCTTCGGGTAGCCGCCGCCGTCGTAGCGCCGATGGTGGCCCCAGGCCGAGGCCACCGCCAACGGGCCCGCATCGCGCGTTTCCAGCAGCATCGCCGCGCCGATGGCCGGGTGCGTCTCGATGACGCGGCGCTCCTCGGCGTCCAGCTTGCCGGGCTTGAACAGGATCTCCTGGGGGATCTTCCCCTTGCCCACGTCGTGCAGCAGCGCGGCGGCCGCCAGTTCCGTCAGGGTCTCCTCGGCCACGCCGGCCTCGCGGCCGGCCAGCACGGTCAGCATCGCCACGCGCACCGAGTGGCCCACGGTGAAGCTGTCGAAGTCGGGGTACTGCACCAGCGCCATGATGTCCGTCAGGCTGCCCTTGGCCGCCTGCACCAGCGAGGCGCCCGACGTACGGGCATCGTTCATGTCGAGCGCCCGGTCGCGCTGGGCGTGGTTGTGGGCGGACTCGACGGTGTCGAACATCGCGCGGTAGACCGGCACGAGGTCGTCCAGGACGTCGTCCAGCGCATCGGGCCGGCGGAACAAAGGCAGGGGCGTGATGGACGCGATGCCGTGGCGGACCAGCAGGGTGCGGGCCTCGTCGTGGTCGGCGCAGGCCGGCAGCGACTCGGTCGCCAGGCCGAAGAAGGCCATCAGTTCGGCGTGCTCGACGGTGCGCGCGAAGCGGAAGCCGCCGGCGCCGAGCATGGACGCGAACTCGCCCAGGCGCCCGCCGACGATGCTCGGGCCCACCAGCAGGCGCCCGTCGTGCACCAGGCGGCCTTCGGTGATGCCCAGCTCGAAGGCGGCGTCCGGCTCGTCCGGCAGCAGGCGGCGCAGCAGGCCGCGGAACTCGATGGCGGCGCCGGCCACGTTGGGATGACCGGCGAAGTACATGCGGGCGTGGCTGATGCCACGCGCCAGCAGCGTGGCCAGGTCGGCGAAGCTACCGTCCATCGCGGCGTCCTCCTTCGGCTCGCCGCAGGCCGTCGCGGGCGGCGGCGCGGCATTCGGCGGGCCAGGCCGGCACCATCAGCAGCCTGCGTTCGGACACGACGCGCTCGAACAGCCGTCGGCTCGGGGCGGCGTGCCAGCGTCCCAGGACCAGCAGGGCCGTCGCGACCCAGTCCTGCTCGCGGCGGTCGGGCTCGAGCGCCTCGAGCGTCAGGCGGGCCGCCTCCAGCAGCGGCCGCGGGGGCGCACCGTCGCCCTCCTGTCGACCGTGCGCCAGCACCGCCCGTACGAGGTCGCGCATGCCTGCGTGGTAGCGGTCGATGATACGGGCGGCCAGGCCTCCGGCCGTGTCCGCGCCCTGCCGCCGCCAGCCTTCGACGATCCACTCGCCGCAGGTCGGTCCGGCCGGTGTGCTCAGCAGCGCGGCCAGGAGCCCGCCCAGGGCCGGGCGAGGACGCTGGAACAGGACCCGGTTCCACCCGGACGGCGAGAAGCCCGGCAGGTGCGCCAGCCGTGGGGCTTCGCGGTCGAACCCGGCGTCGTCGCATCCGGCCACCAGCTCCTGCAGCAGGGCGTAGCCGTGCAGGTCCCGATCCGGATCGCTGCGCAGCAGGTCGAGCGCCGCGTGGGGCCAGACCAGCGCGCCGCAACCCGGGCCGCCGCTCGCCAGGGCCTGCCACAGGAGCGCCGAATCCTCGATGCCCCGCGCGCGGAACGGCGAGGCGAGCCGAGGCAGCACCTGGTCGACGAGATCCTGGTCGGCTCCCTCGAGCAGCCGCGCCGCGATCGCCCGCAGGTGATCGCGATCGGCTGCGGACCGGCATCGCCGGGCGGCGCGCTCGAGGCCAGCCAGCGCGGCCTGGGCGCCGACGGGCTGGGGTCCGAGGGCCAGCAGGGCCAGGTTGACGGTGATCTCCTCGGCCGGGTCGCCGGCCGAAGGCGCCGGCACGCCGGCGGCCTCGGCCGCCAGGCCGTCGAAGGTGTCCTGCATCTGGACCAGGGGGATGCGGAACGCCGCGTCGTCGTCCACGCGGCGCAGCTCGGGCGCCGCGGCCTCGTGCTCCTTCGCCTGGTCGGGTCCGGCCATCGCGCCGATGAGCAGCCCGAGGGCCTGCTGGGCGCCGGCCGAGGCCAGGGCCTCGTGCGTGTCATCGAGCAGGTCGTCCAGCACCGTCAGGCGGCCGTGCTCGTCCAGCAGTTCGCGCAGGGCGCGGCCCAGGAGGCCGGGATCCGCGGCCAGCAGGGCGATGAACCCCGCGCGCTCGGGCGACTCGGCGTGATCCGGACCCAGGACCGCGGCGAACAGGCGCTCGGCCGACCGGCGAGCCTCGCCGGCGGTCGCGGTATCGGGGCAGGCCGCGTCCAGGGCCGTCAGGACGCTCTCCAGCAGGGGGATCAGCGCCGGGTCGATGCCGTCGCTCCAGCTGCGGCGGAAGCTGCGCGGGACCACGGCCAGGGAGGGCGGCAGGTCGGCGAAGTCGGCGTCCCTGAGGTGGCCGTCCTCGTCGGCCTCGCGCCGTTGGCGCAGCAGGCCCTCCGCCAGCCGGTGCAGTCCGTCGTCGGGGGCCGCCAGGTCGATGGTGATGCGGGCGAGGCCGAGCCGGTCCATGACGTCCTGCAGGCGCTCGGCGCCGCGGCACGAGGCGTCCATGGCCGAACCCGGCACGC
>DAOPJF010000114.1:0-7619 GCA_035399525.1 Candidatus Krumholzibacteriia bacterium
CGGGGACCAAGCCCCGGGGCCTTTCTCATCTCCGCACGATGCTCCCTAGTGCGTGCCCGCCTCCTGCGGCGCCAGCGTGCGCGGCGGCGCGTTCTTGACGTACTGCTCGAGCCAGCGGTCGGTCTCCCACATCAGGTGCATGATGGTCTCGCGGGCGCGGTAGCTGTGGCTCTCGGCCGGCAGCATCACCAGGCGCGCGGTGCCGCCGTGGCCCTTGATGGCGTCGTACAGGCGCTCGCTCTGCAGGGGGAAGGTGCCCGAGTTGTTGTCGGCGTCGCCGTGCACGATCAGGATCGGCTCGTTGATCTTGTCGGCGTGCATGAACGGCGACATGGCGAAGTAGACGTCGGGCGCCTCCCAGAACGACCGCTCCTCGGCCTGGAAGCCGAAGGGCGTCAGCGTGCGGTTGTAGGCGCCGCTGCGCGGCAGGCCGGCGCGGAACAGGTCGCTGTGGGCCAGCAGGTTCGCCGTCATGAAGGCGCCGTAGCTGTGGCCGCCGACGGCCATGCGGTCGGGGTCGCCCACGCCGCGCCGCACCAGCTCGTCCACCGCGGCCTGGGCGCTGGCCACCAGCTGCGTGACGAAGGTGTCGTTGGGCTCGGTGTCGCCCTCGCCGATGATGGGCATCGACGGGTCGTCCAGCACCGCGTAGCCGCGCACCAGGAACATCATGGGCGACCACCAGCCCACGCGCGTGAAGCGGTAGGGGCTGTCGGTGACCTGGCCGGCGTCCTTGGCGCTCTTGAACTCGGTGGGGTAGGCCCACATCAGCACCGGCAGGGGGCCGTCGCGCGTCTTGTCGTAGCCCGCGGGCAGGTACAGCGTGCCGGTCAGGGTCACGCCGTCGGAGCGCTTGTAGGTGATCATCTCCTTCGAGATGCCCGCCAGCTGCGGCGTGGGGTCGGGGAAGAAGGTCTTCTGGGTGAGCGAGCCCTTCTTCAGGTCGCGCACGAAGTAGTTCGGCACCTCGGTCTGCGACTCGCGGCGCGTCAGGACGATGCGCTTGCCGGGATCCAGCAGCTCGGCCGGCTCCTCGTAGTACGGGGCCTCGGAGCGGAACAGGCGCTCCTTGGCGCCGGTGTCCACGTTCCAGGTGTCGACGAAGGGGCGATCGCCCTCGGGCGAGGCGCCGGCGCCCGACAGGAACACGGTGCGGCCGCCGTCGGCGGTCAGGATGACGTCGCGTCCGAAGGGGCCGGCGTGCATGAACGGACGGCCGGGATCGTTGTAGCGGTCCTGGTACGAGCGCTCCTCGATCAGCACCGGCTTCACCGAGGGCTTGCCCGGGTGCACGCGCCACACCTGCAGGCTGCGCGTCTTCCACCACATGGCGTTGACCAGGGCCAGGTCGTCGTGGCCCCAGGTGACGCCGCGGTAGCGCAGCGGCAGCGAGATGAGCTCGACGGGCGCGCCGTCGAAGGGCGCGGCCTGCGTCAGCACCTTGTCGCGCAGGGGCGCGTCCACGGCGGCGTCGCCGCCGTCCAGGGCCTCGGCCCAGACCAGCTCGGCCGGCGCGTCGGCGCGCCAGCCCACCGAGCGCGGGCCCGTGGGCACCGAGCCGAAGGTCATGGGCACCTGGTCCTGCAGCGGCTGGTCGGTGACCACGTGCGCCGGCTTGCCGTCGCGCGTCCAGACCTCGACGCTGTAGGGGAAGCTGTCCTCCTGCAGCGAGTAGCTGTAGGGATGCTTCACGCGCTCGACCAGCAGCCACTTGCCGTCGGGCGAGGGGCTGACGTCGCGGTAGACCGCGGGCTCGCCCAGGTCGCGCGCGCCGCCCTTGAGGTCGAGCACCACCACGCGGCTGGTGGCGTAGTGGTCGAACAGGGCCTCGTCGCCGGGGTTCTGCAGCAGGTCCTGCAGCGTGCGGGCCGGCGCCTTGCGGCCGAGGTTCTCCTGCACCACCGGGCCGGTGGGCACGTACGAGGCGACGGGCGCGGGGCCGCGGCCCGCGGGCACGGCCAGGGCGACCAGCGCGTCGTTGCCCACCCAGGCATAGGGGCGGCCGTAGACGCCGTTCAGCTTCATGTCCGCGGGCGTCAGCTGGCGGGCGGTCTCCTCGCCCGCGCGCGCCGTCCACAGGCCCAGGCGGTCGTCGGTGCCGGCGACGAAGGCCACGCGCGAGCCGTCGGGCGACCAGGTCAGGCCCGAGATGCGGGCGCCGTCGGGCAGGCCCGTCACGCGCACCTGCCGGTCGTCCTTCAGGCGCTGGAAGACCAGGCCCGTGGCGGTGCGCACGCGGCTCTGCCCGTTGTCCATGGGGTTGATGCGCAGGCCGGCCAGGCGCAGCTCGGGCGCAGCGACCTCGGCGATGGACGGGTTGCCGGCGGGCTCGATCAGCAGCAGCCAGTCGCCCTTCGGGCCGACGGACACCGAGGGGGTGGGCGGCGCATCGATCATGGCGGCCAGGGCCGGGTCGGGCATCTGGTAGGCCAGGGCGGTGTCCTGGGCGGCGGCAGGCAGGGCTGCCGCGATCATGAGCAGCACCAGGGACAGGCAGCGGAGCGCGAACGACCGAGTCATGCGGATCTCCCGGCTGGAGGGTTTCGGGGGCATCCCCGGCAGTCTAACCGGGAACGGGCGGCCTGCACAGGTACGGATGTCCGGGCGCCGGGTTGCCCGGTGGCGGCCCCGGGCGGGCGAGGCGACCATGGGGGTTCCACCCGATGACGGAGGTGACCACCATGACCATGTTCGCACGAAGCCGCCGGGCGTTCCTGGCGCAGGCCGGCCTGGCCGCCGGGGCAGCCCTGCTGGCCCTGGCCGGGTGCGGGAAGCGCGAGCCCGGGGGCGAGGCCGCCGCCGGCAGCGCCGGCGGGACCGCCGCCCGCCCCGGACCGCCCTGCGACGACCTGGCGGGGCTGACCGCAGCCCAGGTCCAGGTGCGCGGCAACTATGAATATGTCGAGCAGGCGTCCGAACCCGAACTGGCCTGCCGGCGCTGCGAGTTCTACAAGCCCGCCCCCGCGGGGGCGTTCTGTGGCGGCTGCACCCTCTTCGCCGGCCCGGTGAACCCCGACGGATCCTGCAACACGTTCTCCGAAGCCTAGTTGCCCCCATCCCGAGGCCCCGGCCCGGTGCCGGGGCCTCCCGTTACCGATAAAAAAGATCCAAATTTGCCGTTGCGTATCAATATCACACACGATTACTATGGTTTCGGCGCTGGAGCGATCCGACCGCGGGCGAGGGGGCGATGCGGGTTCCGGGACGAGGTCGATCGGCGGCGCTGTCTTCTTGTGAAGGATTCCGGCCCGCACCGGGCCATGACCGGCCGCACGGCGAACCCGCACCGCACGGCTTCGGGAGAATCATGCTCGTCACAGCGCGCAAAGCCGGCCTGCGGGGCGCCATCCTCGTCGCACTGCTGTGCGCGGCGCTGCCTGCGAGGGCCCAGGAGTCGACGGACGCCGTCGACTTCGAGGAGCACCTCGGCGCCATCGTGCCCGCGGACATCACCCTCATCGACGAGGACGGCAACCCCGTCACCCTCGGCGAGATGGTGGACCGGCCGACCATCCTGAACTTCGTGTACTTCGAGTGCCCCGGCATCTGCACGCCGCTGCTGACGGAGATCGCCGACATCCTGGGCAAGAGCACGCTCGATCCGGCGAAGCAGCCGTTCCGCATCCTGAGCGTGTCGTTCAACGCCGACGACACCCCGGTCACGGCCAAGGCCAAGCGCGCGAACTACCTGTCGCAGCTGTCGCGGCCCCTGCCGGACGACGTGTGGCGCTTCATGACCGCGTCCCAGGCCGACATCGAGCGCCTGACCGGCGCCGCCGGCTTCCACTACAAGCGCGCCGGCAAGGAGTTCGTGCACCCGGGCGGGCTGATCCTGCTGTCGCCCGACCGCAAGATCGTGCGCTACCTGTACGGCACCGAGTTCCTGCCCTTCGACTTCGAGATGGGCGTGTACGAGGCGGCCCAGGGCAACGTCACGCCGACCACCGCGCGCCTGCTGCGCTTCTGCTTCAGCTACGACCCCGAGGGACGCACCTACGTCTTCAACCTGGCCAAGGTCGTGGCCGTGGTGATGCTGACCTCGGTCGCCTTCTTCATCGTCTTCCTGGTGTTCAGCACCCGCTTCGCGCGCCGAAAGGAGAGCTGACCGATGGCCGCAGACAACGCCGCCGGTACGGCAACCATCCACACGGGGCCCGGCTACACCGGCTCCTACTTCGACACCCCGCTCGACGGGCGCACGGGCCTGTGGTCGTGGCTGACGACCACCGACCACAAGCGCATCGGCCTGATGTACCTGGCCGCCATGACCACGTTCTTCCTGGTCGGCGCCTCGCTCGGCATCATGATGCGCCTGGAGCTGCTGAATCCCGGGCTGCAGTACGTCACGCACAAGCAGTACAACGCGATGTTCACGCTGCACGGCGTGATCATGATCTTCCTGTTCATCGTGCCCGGCATCCCGGCCATCCTGGGCAACATCATCCTGCCGCTGCAGCTGGGCGCCGAGGACGTGGCCTTCCCGAAGCTGAACCTGCTGAGCTGGTACGTGTACATGGCCGGCGCCGTGATGGCCGTGACCTCGCTGTTCACCGGCGGCGGCGCGCCCGACACGGGCTGGACGTTCTACGCGCCCTACTCGCTGCGCGCGGGCACCAACGTGTCGCTGGCGGTGATGGCGGCCTTCGTGCTCGGGTTCAGCTCGATCCTGACGGGCATGAACTTCATCACGACCATCCACCGCCTGCGGGCCAAGGGCATGGGCTTCTTCCAGATGCCGCTGTTCTGCTGGGGCCTGTACGCCACCAGCTGGATCCAGGTCATCGCCACGCCGGTCGTCGGCATCACGCTGGTGCTGCTGGGCATGGAGCGCTGGGTGCACATCGGCTTCTTCGACCCCGCGCGGGGCGGCGACCCGATCCTGTACCAGCACCTGTTCTGGATCTACTCGCACCCCGTGGTGTACGTGATGATCCTGCCGGCCATGGGCATCATCTCGGAGATCCTGCCCGTGTTCGCCCGTCGCACCATCTTCGGCTACAAGGCCATCGCCATGTCGTCCATGGCCATCGCGGGCGTGGGCTACCTGGTGTGGGGCCACCACATGTTCACCGTGGGCATGAGCGACACCGCCCGCTGGGTGTTCTCGCTGCTGACCTTCCTGGTGGCCATCCCGACCGGCATCAAGATCTTCAACTGGGTGGCCACCCTCTACAAGGGGTCGATCGCGCTCGAGGTGCCGCTGCTGTACGCGGTGACCTGGATCTTCCTGTTCTCGATCGGCGGCCTGACCGGCCTGGTCAACGGCGCCCTGTCGACGGACATCCACGTGCACGACACGGCCTTCATCGTCGGCCACTTCCACTACACCATGTTCGGCGGCGCCGGCATCGGGCTGATCGCCGGCATGCACTACTGGTTCCCCAAGATCTTCGGGCGCATGTACGACAAGAAGACCGCGACCGTCGCCTGGGGCATCATCTTCGTCGGCTTCAACACGCTGTACTTCCCCATGCTGGTGCTGGGCATCATGGGCATGCCGCGCCGCTACGCCGACTACCTGCCCAAGTTCCACACGCCGCACATGATCTCGACCTTCGGCTCGTGGATCCTGGTCACCGGCCTGATCATCATGATCGTCAACCTGGTGCGCGGCGCGCGCCGCGGGCCCAAGGCCCCCGACAACCCCTGGGGCGGCACCACGCTGGAGTGGCAGACCACCTCGCCGCCGCCGCAGCTGAACTTCGCCAGGACCCCGGAGAACCCGGGCGATCCCTACGACTTCACCCGCATCATCGCCGAGCGCGGTCAGGGAAGGTGATCCGATGAGCACCCAGGCAGCGGCCGCCACCGGCCACGTCGTGCACCGCGACCCCATCGGGGCGAAGACGGGCATGTGGCTGTTCCTGTTCACCGAGCTCCTGCTGTTCGGCGGGCTGTTCGTGATCTACACGGTGTACCGGCACATGCACGGCGCCGACTTCCACGAGGCCGCCCACGAGCTGAACAAGGTCATGGGCGTGACCAACACCTTCGTGCTGCTGACCAGCAGCCTGACCATGGTGCTGTCGGTGGCCGCGCTGCAGAGGGGGCTGAAGGGCCGGTCGCTGCAGTGGCTGGCGGTCACCTTCCTGCTGGCCTGCACCTTCCTGGTCATCAAGTTCTTCGAGTGGCGGGCCAAGTACCACCACCACATCTTCCCCGGCAACCCGCACCTGGCCGAACTTCCCGCCGGGGAAGACCTGTTCTTCAACCTGTACTTCATGATGACCGGGCTGCACGGCATCCACGTCGTGATCGGCATGATCGTGATGTCGGTCGTGTTCGCGAAGATCCGGTCGGGGTCGGTGAACGCCGAGCGCCACGGCACGCTCGAGTACACGGGGCTCTACTGGCACCTGGTCGACCTGATCTGGATCTTCCTGCTGCCGCTGTTCTACCTGACGAACTGAGACCGCCCGCGAGGGAACGGGGAGACGAGATGCACGACAGTCACGCCGCAGGGCACGAGGAGCACGTCCACATCGTGCCGGACGGGACGCAGGTCCTGGTCTGGGTCGGACTGCTGATCCTGACCGCCATCACCGTGGGCGCCTCGGTCTGGTTCCCGGGCCACGTGGGCGTCGGGGTGGCCCTGGTGGTCACGCCGATCAAGGCCGCGCTGATCCTGATGTTCTTCATGCACCTGAAGTACGAGAAGCCCGTCTTCCGGTGGATGTTCCTCGTGGCCGTGGTCATCCTGGCCACCGTCATGGGCCTGACCTTCTTCGACTACAGCCACCGGTGAGGACGACGATGTCTGGTGCTTCGAGCTACGCGGGAATGGTCGACGGGACCTTCTGGTTCATCCTGGTCGCCTCGCTGATCATGCTGCTGGGCGTGACCGCCGCGATGATCTTCTTCATCGTGCGGTACCGCCGGTCGCGCAACCCGAACCCGGCCCAGATCGAGGGCAACGTGACGCTGGAGGCCATCTGGACCATCCTGCCCACGGTGCTGGTGCTGGTGATGTTCTACTACGGCTGGGCGGGCTTCAAGGTCATGCGCGAGGTGCCCGAAGGCGCCTTTCCGGTGACCGTGCGCGCCCAGATGTGGTCGTGGAGCTTCGTCTATCCCGACGGCCGCGTGCTCTCCGAGCTGGTGGTGCCCGTCGGCAAGCCGGTGAAGCTGAACCTCGAGTCGGCGGACGTGATCCACAGCTTCTTCGTGCCGGCCTTCCGGCTGAAGGAGGACTGCATGCCCGGCCGCAACAACCACGCCTGGTTCCAGGCCGACCGCACCGGCGACTTCACCGTGCTGTGCGCCGAGTACTGCGGCGACAAGCACAGCGCCATGCTCTCGAACGTGAAGGTCGTCACGCGCGAGGAGTTCGACGAGATGATGGGCTCGGGCTGGGACCGCCCCGTCGGCAAGGACCTGCTGGCGGTCAAGGGCTGCGTCACCTGCCACACGCTGGACGGCAGCAAGCTCATCGGCCCGTCGTTCAAGGGCATCTGGGGGCATCCGGTCACCGTCGTCACCGACGGCCAGGAGCGCGAGGTCGTCGTGGACGAGGCCTACGTGCGGCGCTCGCTGCTGGATCCGGCGGCCGACCTGGTGAAGGGCTACCCCAACCAGATGCCGGCGCAGGGCGCGCTGGTCGACAGCACGGACATCGAGAA
>DAOPJF010000115.1:0-7603 GCA_035399525.1 Candidatus Krumholzibacteriia bacterium
GCTGCGGCCTCCGCCCCGCCCGCCGACGCCCCGGCGGCCGGGCGACCGGCACCCGTCCGGAAGGCAGTCGATGTCCAGAGTCGTGATTCCCGTCCGTGCCGGCGGCCTGCCCGTCGTGGCTGCGGGCCGGCCGTTGCACCCGGCGCGACTGGCCGTTGCCGCGGCGGCGGTCTATACCGTCTCGAGCACCGTCTACATCCGCCTGTCGTCGCGCTGGGCCGCGGCCGTGGCCGGCTCGGTCGAGAACCTCGCGCGCCTCGAGCAGTACAAGGGCTCGGTGTTCGTCGTGGTGACCGGACTGCTGATCTTCGCCATCGCCTACGCCCTGCTGCGCCTGGTCAAGCGGCGCGACGAGGCCCTGCTGCGCTCACGGGACCTGGCGGTGGCCAGCGAGCGCGTGGCGACCGCGGGAATCTTCGCCTCGTCGCTGGCCCACGACATCAACAACATCCTGACCGTCGTGCAGTGCAACCTGGAGATCCTCGAGGCGCACCGCGACCTGTCGGACGACGACCGGCGGCTGATCCACGATTCCCGCCACTCGTGCGAGCGGCTCGCCGTGTTCGCCCGCCGGCTGATGGCCTCGGCGCGCGAGCGGGCGGCCGGCGAGTCGGTGCCCGTGGACATCGTGCCCCTGGTGCGCGAGGCGGTGGACTTCGCGTCCTCGCACACCAAGGTGCGGCAGCGGAACCTGTCGGTCTCGCTGCCGACCGCGCTGGTCGCCACCGCCAACGGCGCGCTGCTGACCCGGGCCGTGCTGAACCTCGTGGTCAACGCCGCCGACGCCACCGGCCCCGCAGGCCGTATCGAGGTCACGCTGGCGGCCCGGGACGGGCGGGCGGAACTGCGCGTCGAGGACGATGGGCCGGGCGTCGACCCCGAGGTGGCCGAGCGGATCTTCGAACCGTTCGTGACCACCAAGCCGGACGGCAACGGGCTCGGGCTGCTGTCGGTGCGCAGCTGCGCCCAGGAGGCCGGCGGCCGGGCCCAGGTGGCGCGGTCCCGCCTCGGGGGCGCCGCGTTCCTGCTGGCGCTGCCGCTGGCGGCCTCCGGCCCCGGGACCACGGCGCCCGCGTCGTGATGGTTTCCCGGATGTCTCCTTACGAACTTTTCCTATAAGGCCACCCGCCCTTCCCCTCGATAATAGGAGCGGTGCCGCACCCGTACGGGGGGCGGCGCCGTGGCCGCCACGAGGGGGTGCCCGCTTGGCCAGGGAGACCGGCCGTCCGTTCGTCACGCGGATCATGCTGATCGATGACCACGCCGTCCTGCGCGGGGCCCTCGCGGGCCTTCTGTCGGGCCTGCCGGAGTTCCGGGTCGTGGCGGACTATGGCACCGTTCACGAGGCTCTCGGGCCTGCGGCTCCCGAGCCCGACGTGATCGTGCAGGACGTGAGCCTGCCCGAGGTCGGCGGGTTGGCCGCGCTGCCCCTGCTGCGCCAGCGGTTCCCGCAGGCGCGCGTGCTCATGCTGTCGATGCACCCGGTCGAGGTGTTCGGACTGCGGGCGATCCGCGCGGGCGCCCACGGCTACCTGACGAAGGAAGCGTCGCCCGACGAGCTGGCCGACGCCATCCGCCGCGTCGCGGCGGGGCGCCGGGTGATCCCCGACGAACTGGCCGAGATCCTCGCGACGGCCGCCGATCCGCACGCGACCTGCGCACCCCACGAGACCCTGTCCGACCGCGAGCACGCGGTGCTGGTCCGCCTGGCGGCGGGCGCCCGCGTCAGCGACATCGCGGACGAGATGCACCTGAGCGTCAAGACCGTCAGCACCTACCGGCGGCGCATCCTCGACAAGATGCAGCTCGAGTCGACGGCCGACCTGGTGCGCTACGCGCTGGAGCACGAACTGCTCACGCGCTGAGCGGCGGAGGAGGCCGATGCGACGACCGCCGGACCAGGGACGAACCGGCGTCCGCGGCGCGGCAGCGGCCCTCGCCGTCGCCGCGGCGTGCCTGGTGGCGGGGGCGGCGGCCGCCGGGCCCGGGACCGCGGCGGCCTCCATCGACAGCCTGCGCACGGCGCTGGCCGCGATGCCGCCCGACACGAACCGCGTGCTGGCCCTGCATCGGCTGGCGGTCGAGCTGTACGGCGCCCATTCCGATTCCGCCCTGGCGCCGGCGCTCGAGGCCGAGCAGCTGGCCCGCCGGCACAACTTCTGGCGGGGCATCATGCTCGGGCTGTACGCCCAGGGCCTGGCCCACTGGGGCGGCGGCCGCTACGAGGCCGCGCTGACCAAGTACGCCCAGGCCCTCGAGCTCGCGGTGGCCCTCGGTGCCGATGCGGTCCGCTTCCGGCTCGTCAACAACATGGGCGTGGCCTGCAACGTCATGGGGGACCAGGCCGCCGCGCTGAAGGCCTACCAGGAGTGCCTGGACCTCGCGCCGCGCGCCGGGGCCGAGCGGCAGGTGCCCCTGATCCTGATGAACATCGGCAACATCTACGCCTACGTCGACGACTACGAGCGGGCGCTGGAGTACTACCGCCGCGGCGTCGAAGGGCTCGACGATCCCCGCTCGGCAACGGCCGCCAGCCTGTGGAAGAACATGGCCGACATGAACGAGAGCCTCGGTCGTCCCGACGAGGCCGTGCGCTGCGCCCGGCGCAGCCTGGCCATCCGCGATGACCTGGGCGACCCGGCGCTGGTCGCCTCCGGCCGGGCGGCCCTGGCCCGCGCCATGCTTGCAGCCGGACGGGTGGACACGGCATCCGCGGTCATCGACGCGGCGCTGCCCGACCTGCGCCGGTTGCCCGACGGGTCCGAGCTGGTCGATGGCCTGGTGGTGAGGGCGGGCGTGGACCTGGCCGGCGGCGATGCGGACCGGGCGCGGGCCGTCCTGGCCGAGGCGGCGGCCGTCGAGCGCTCCCATGCCTCGCCGCGCCAGCGGCGCGAGATCTACCGCCTGGTCAGCCGCGCCGAGCACGCCCTGGGCCACGGGTCCGAGGAGGCGCGGTATGCCCAGGCCTACGTGGCGCTCGTCGACTCGCTCAGCGACATGTCGCGCGTGCGGGAGATCGCGCGGCTCGCCGAGCAGTACGACGCCAGGGTGCAGGTGGCGCTGGTGGAGCAGAAGCGGCGGTCCGACGCCCGCTTCTTCGTCGTGACCACCGTCGGCGTGCTGCTGCTGCTGCTGACGCTGGGGAGGCTCTACCAGGTGCAGAAGCGCCTGAACCGCTCCCTGAACCTGCGCAACGATGCGCTCGAACGCGAGGTCGCCGCCCGCACGGACGAGCTGAGCGCACTGTCCCAGCACCTGGTGCGCCTGCGCGAGGACGAACGCCGCCGCATCGCGCGCGACATCCACGACGACCTCAGCCAGTCGCTGACGGCCATCCGCCTGAGCATCGGCCACGTGCACCTGAAGAACCGGGATGCGGAGCTCGGGCCGGTGCTCGACCGCACCGCCGAGATGGCGACGGCGGCGCTGAAGGCCTCGTCGCGGCTGATCCGGGACCTGCGCCCGCTCGCGCTGGAGGAACTCGGCCTCGCCGGCGCGCTGCAGTGGCTGGCCGAGCAGCACGGCGCCCAGGGGAACGTCGAGATGGTCACGGACATTCCCGAGGTGCGCGAGTGCTCCGAGGAATGCCGGCTGGCCCTGTTCCGCATCACCCAGGAGGCCCTGCAGAACGTGCACAAGCATGCCCGGGCGCGCCGCGTGACGGTGCGGCTCGCGGAGATGGACGGCGGCCTGAGCCTGGCGGTGGTCGATGACGGATGCGGCTTCGGTGCGCCGTCGTCGGGGCGCCGGTCCTACGGCGTGCTGGGGATGCAGGAGGCCGCCCGTGCGGTGGGCGGCACCGTCAGCATCACCAGCGGGCCGGGCGAGGGCACGCAGGTGCACGTGATGCTGCCCTGCTGACAACCGGACCGCCATGACGTCGACCGGCCCGCCCCCCGTCGGGGAGCGGGCCGGGATCGTTCCATCCAGGGGGTGTGGACCGGAACGAGCGGAACTAGAGACCGGCGACCACCGGGGCGCTGCCGTTGGCGCCGATGTTCGGGACGGTGACCGTGACCGTCACGCCCGCCATGCGGCCGGTGCCGGTGGCCGTGATCTCGAACGAGTTGGCCGAGGCATCGGTGCTCGCGCCGTCGGTGATGGCGTAGGTGAAGTTTTCCGAAGCCGTCAGGTCGACGATGCCGCCGGCGCCGGCGGGCCAGGTCGGGTTGCCGCTGGCATCCTCGTGCTCCTGGGCCCAGGCCTTGGACGACGTGATGATCTCGCCGACGCGGCCGGTGGCCTCGGTCAGGCGGGCGTTCTTGACGTACTTGCCGTACATGGGCACCGCGATGGCGGCCAGGACGCCGACGATGACGACGACGACCATCAGCTCGATCATGGTGAAGCCCTTGCGGTTCATGGCGTTGCGGATGCTCTTCATGGTGTTTCTCCTCGCCGCTCTGCGGCCTGGTGCGGGTGTCTGCTCGTGTCGGTTCCGGTGGGGCCGGCTTGCCGCCGGGCCCGCTCTATCTTCGGCGGCGCTCGGATCGGCTCCTGTCGCCGCTGGGTCCGGGATGCCTTGCCTCGACGGAAACCATGATAATCCGGAGAGCAGGCCTCAGGTATCAGACGACGGCGCAATCTGGTGTCAGGGGAGATGAAGCCCCGTGTAGGACGATTCCTACGGCGCTTCGGCGGCGGCGGGGTAATCGGCGGTTGCGCGGCGCGGTCCGCGGATCTACCGTGGGCCCTCCGTTGACCCCGAGCCGCCGGGAGGCGAGCTGCCATGGACCATGCGCCTTCGCTCAGCATCGTCGTGCCCGTCTACAACGAGCGCGAAGGACTGCCCCGCCTGCTCGAGGAGATGGTCGCCGCGGTGGGCGACGATCCGGCGACGGTCGAGATCATCATGGTCGACGACGGCAGCCGCGACGGGACCGACGAGGTGCTGCGCCAGTGGCGCGGGCGCTGCCCGGCGCTGCGCGTGCTGACCTTCGCCGAAAACGCGGGGCAGTCGGCGGCCATGGCCTGCGGCTTCGCCCACGCCCGGGCCGACCACGTGGTGGCCCTGGACGGCGACGGCCAGTCCGACCCGGCGGACATCCCGCGGCTGGCCGCCCTGCTGGCCGAACACGACCTGGTCTGCGGCATCCGCCGCCGCCGCCGCGACACGCTGGCCAAGCGCTGGGGTTCGAGGTTCGCCAATGCGGCACGGCGCGCGGTCACCGGCGACACCATCATCGACATCGGCTGCTCGCTGAAGGCGTTCCACCGCGAGCCGTTGCAGCGGCTGCGGCACTTCGACGGCAGCCACCGCTTCCTGCCGGTGCTGCTGGCGCTCGAGGGCTGCACGGACATCGCGCAGATCGAGGTCAACCACCGGCCCCGGCACGGCGGGCGCAGCAAGTATTCCAACCTCGGCCGCCTCGCGCGCACCTGGCAGGACCTGCTGGCGGTGAACTGGTACCAGCGGCGTCACATCCGCTATCGCCTGAAGGATGAGTCATGACCCTGGCCGCGGTGAAGACCTTCATGGACGTCGAGCACGCCTGGCTGGCGGTGGGGCTGGCGGGGCAGATCGCCTTCGGCGGCCGGTTCCTGGTGCAGTGGATCGTCTCGGAGCGGCGGCGCGAGAGCGTGATCCCCGAGGCCTTCTGGTACATGAGCCTGGTGGGCGGCGCGCTGCTGCTGGCGTACGCGATCCAGCGGCGCGACCCGGTGTTCATCCTGGGCCAGGCCTTCGGCGCGCTGGTCTACCTGCGCAACATCAGGCTGCTGGCCAAGCGGAAGCGGCAGGCGGCGCAAGGGTAGGGCGGCGGCCCGGTCAGTGCAGGAAGACCTCGGGCCACGATTCCGGCAGGTGGCCCGTCGGCGCCACCAGCGCCATGGCCAGGTCGCCGTCGATCCAGGCGCGGGCCTCGTGGTCCCAGCCCGTCCCGCGGAACACCCTCACCCCATGGATCATCGAGGACGGCGCCCCGGCGAGGTCCAGGTCCGTCGCCGGGACGGCGAACAGGATCGCGCGGCTGCCGTCAGGCGTCACGTACGAGGCCATGGCCGACAGGCGCCCCACGGTGTGCCACACGCGGCCTCCCTCGAGGGCGAACGTGCCGTCGGCCGGCGGCAGGTCGACGCCGAAGCTCAGCGAGCGGCTCAGCCAGCCCGAGAGCTGCTCCCGGTCGGTCGAGGCGATCTCCAGCGGGCGGCCCAGCTCCTCGAGCAGGTAGTGGTCGTGGGTGACGTCGCTGATGTAGTTGCCGATGGTGCGCCGCGGGTCGGCGGGATCGACGCCGGGCCCGGCCAGGTCGCGACCCAGGAAGATGCCGCAGACCAGCACGGCGGCCATGGCGACCGGCATCGCGATCCGCCGGGTCCAGTCGGGACGGCGGCCGCGGGCGGTGCCGGGCATGACCACGACGTTGTCCGGGACGGTCGGGGCGTCCGGGCAGGCCGCCACCAGTTCGAGCAGCCGGCCGCGCAGGGCGCCGGGCATGCCGCCGGCGAACCGCGGCAGGGCGGCGATGCGCGCGCCCAGGGCAGCCACGACCTCGACGTGCGCCGCGCAGCCCGGGCATACCGCCAGGTGGGCATGCTCGTCCGGGCCCCAGCTCTCGCCGTGGGGGTCATCCTGGATCAGGCGGCACACGCGGCTGTCGCTCATGTCGCGGCTTCTCCGGTGCTGCGGCCGCGGCGTGCGGCCGTCTCGTTCAGGGTCCTGACCATCACGCGGCGGGCCCGGTGCAGGGCCGACCGCAGGGAGCCTGGCGCGATGCCCAGGCCGTCGGCGGCCTCGTCGTAGCTCCATCCGTCCACGTCCACCAGCAGGACGGCCGCCCGCCAGCGCGGGGGCAAGGCCTTCAGGGCCCGGTCGACGTCGTCATCGAAGGCGTCGCGGATGATGCCGGGCTCCCAGCCCGGCTCGGCGCCCTGCGCCTCCACCTCGGCCTCGATCTCGTCGTCCCAGCCCTGCTCGCCCCGCCGGTGCCGGGCCCGCCAGTGGTCCCGGCAGGTGTTGTGCACGATGCGGGCGAGCCAGCTGCGGCCGTTGCTGCCGGGACGGAACCCCTCGAATCCGGCCAGGGCCTTCAGGAAGGCCTCCTGGGCCACGTCATCGGACAGGTCGCCGTCGCTGCACACGCTGCGGGCCATGCGGTAGAGCACATCGAGATGCGGCACGATCTCCGCCTCGAAACGATGCTTTTCCGCCGGGGACAGGTGGGGCAGCACGGGTGTCGGGGTCCTTGCTGGAAGGTGGAAAGGTCAAGAACCCTACCATTCTAGAGCAAATTCGCCGACTTGTCTCGATCCTTTTGCGATCGGTGTCCGGCCGGGGCCTGCCCGCCCCGGCCGGATGGAGACTCTCCGATCACTCCGCTCGACTACCGGAACTGCGCCTTCAGGCCCGACCAGGTGGCGTCCACGGCCTCGACCACGTCGGTCTGGGGCTCGACCTTGCCGTCCCACCGCTCGGTCCAGCCCGGCTGCACCTGGGTGACGGCGCGGGAGACGGCGGTCACGAACGGCCAGTCCAGCCGGTCGGCCGGGGCCAACTCGTCGACGCGCGTGCCGCCGGTCCAGTCCACCGAGCCGGCGCCGCTGCCGAGGGTGCCGGTGAACATCGTGGTCTGGAAGCCCGCAAGCGTGCCCACCAGGATGGCGG